>DATFJS010000232.1:0-3371 GCA_035269045.1 Longimicrobiales bacterium
GGACTTCACGGGTCTCCGAATCCGCCGAGCGCGAATGGACCACGAGCGGACGACCCGTCCGATCCGCGATCTCGCACTGGGCGCGGAAGGCGTCGAACTGGACGCCGCGCGGGGCGTTGTCGTAGTGGAAGTCGAGACCGCACTCCCCCACGGCGACCGCGGGTCCGTCCGCGATGAGCGACTCCACGGCATCGAGGGCGTCCGGCGTCGCCCGCTCCGCATGGTGTGGATGAACCCCTGCGGTGGACCAGAGGCGAACACCTCCATGATCCTCTCCCCCATCTCCGACCCAGTCGCGGATTCCAGCTGCGTCCCGCGCATCGGATGCGATGACAACCGCCCGACGGACGCCCGCCTCGGCGGCACGCGTCAGCGCGGCATCACGATCCTCGTCGAATGCGTCGGATCCGAGATGGCAGTGGCTGTCGGTGAGCATCCCGATCAGGTCGGGATGGCGTCCTCGGCCTTGATCACCTTCTCCGGCTTGGGCTTCTTCTCGCCCATCCGCTTCTCGATCTCGATGAGAGCGGGCGACGCCACGAAGATCGACGAGTACGTACCGATGATCACTCCGAGAATCAGCACGACCGAGAAGTCACGGATCACGGCCGGACCCACGACGAGCAGCGCGAGCAGCACCGCCAGCGTCGTGCCCGACGTGAGAATGGTCCGCGGGAGCGTCTCGTTGATCGACTGGTTCACCAGATCGACCTGATCCCGCTTCCGAGCGCCCTTCTTGCCCATGTTCTCGCGCACCCGGTCGAACACCACGATCGTGTCGTTCAGCGAGTACCCGACGATCGTCAGGATCGCGGCGACCGTCGGCAGCGAGATCTCGACGCGGAAGATCGCGAGGAATCCGAGCGTGATGAGGATGTCGTGCATCGTCGCGATGACGGCCGCCATCCCGAACCGGAGTTCGAACCGGATCGCGATGTAGACCAGCGTGAGCGCGAACGAGATCAGGATCGCGAACGCCGCCTTCCGCTGCAGCTCGGCTCCGATCTTCGGCCCGACCAGTTCGGTGCGCTCGATCACGTAGGCGTCCGCGCCGAACGCCTGCGTCAGCGCGGTCTCGATTTCCTCACGGACCTGGTTCACGGTCGCGTCCTCGGCCTGCGGGGCCCGGATGAGGAACTCGTTCTCCCCGGCGAACTCGGTCACATCCGGGCCGTTGGCTCCACCCAGAGCCGACCGGACGTCCCCGGTGGTCACGTCCTGCTCGAACCCGACCTGGACCAGGGATCCACCCTCGAAGTCCACGCCGTAGTTCTGCCACGAACCGATGGCCGAGAGGTTGACGATCATCGCGGCGATGCCCGCGACGATCGCGATCGACGAGATGACGTATGCCTTCTTCCGCCCCTGGATGAAGCGGTAGGAGGCCGAGCCGAATATGCGCATGGGTCGCCTAGATGCTGATGGGATCCGACGCCTTCTTGCCCGACAGATAGATCAGGAAGAAGGTGCGGGTCACATAGAGTGCGGAGAAGAACGAGGCCACGATTCCGATGCTCAGCGTCACCGCGAAGCCCTGGACCGGCCCGGTCCCGAACTGGAACAGGATCAGCGCCGTGATCAGCGTCGTGATGTTCGCGTCCAGAATCGCGGAGAAGGCGTTGCCGAAGCCTTCCTCCACCGCGGTGCGTGTCGCGCGTCCGGCGAGCAGTTCCTCTCGAATTCGTTCGAAGATCAGGACGTTCGCGTCCACCGCCATTCCGATCGACAGGATCAGGCCCGCGATCCCCGGGAGGGTCAGCGTGGCGTTGAGTCCGGCCAGACCTCCGAGGACGAGCAGCACGTAGATGGCGAGCGCGCCCACTGCGAGGACACCGGCCATGCGGTAGTAGACGATCATGATGCCCAGCACGAGCATGAGCCCGACGATGCCGGCCAGTCGGCCCTGATCGATCGAGTCCTGTCCGAGCGACGGACCGACCGTCCGCTCCTCCATGATGACGAGCGGGGCCGGCAGTGCACCGGCCCGCAGGACCAGCGCTAGGTCGGCGGCCTGCTCCATCGGCGTACCGGGACCCATCTCGATCTGACCCGAGGTGGAGATCCGGCTCTGCACCGTCGGAGCACTCATGACCCGGCCATCGAGGATGATCGCGATGGAGTTGCCCACGTTGGCGCCCGTGACGCGGCCGAACACCCGGCCACCCGCGCGATTCCACTGGAAGTTCACCAGCGGCTCGTTCATCTGCGGGTCCCGGGTCGCCTGCGCGTCCTCCAGGTACTCACCGGTGATGAAGTTGTCCTCGGACAGCACGTAAAGGCGACGATAGGCGTTCGCCCCCGCGCCGACGAGCTCGTCCGCCCAGGCGAGCGTGATGCCCCGCGGCAGCGCGTTCTGGACTCTGGGATTCTCGAGGAAGAGGCGCGCGATCTCGTAGTCGGCCTCCTCGACGAGGAAGCTGCCGGGCACCGGGCCGGCGGTCGGCGAGTCGTCCCGAAGCAGGAGAGACCCGAACGGGCTGAGGTTCGGCGCATCCTGATCCGCCGCCTCCTCTCCCGCCTCTTCCTGCTCCGCCCCGGCGGCGCTGTCCGCCGCCGCGAGCGAATCGGCGACCGCTGCGGAGTCGGCTTCGGAGGCCGTATCGGCGCCCGCGCCGAAGAGAATGTTCTCGAGGTCCTGCTGGCTCTGTCCCGCCTCGGAGGCCTCGACCGCGCGTCCGAGTGCGGCGAGCGAATCCTGTCCGAACTCGTTCACGATCGCGCGGTCGATCCGGGACAGCTGCCCCTCGATCTCCGACACGGGCCGCACGAGCTTGAACTCGAGGAAGGCCGACTGCTGGATCAGATCCCGGGCGCGCCCCTCGTCGTCGATGCCCGCCAGCTCCACGATGAGGCGATCCCCACCCGACTGCTGGATGAGCGGCTCCTCGACGCCGTACTGGTCGATCCGGTTCCGCACCACGGTCTCGGCCTGATCGATCGCGTCCGCACGGGCCTCGACGGTGAGCGTGTTGTCCGGGTCCTCGACCTCGAGCACCAGGTGGATTCCGCCCTGCAGGTCGAGTCCGAGCTTGATGCCATTCGACCAGAGCTGGTACCCGGCGGCGAGACAGACCAGTACGATGGCGATGATCCGCCCGCGCATGGTTTTGAACATGGGTTCCGCGTTCGTGGGACGTGCTGAAAAGCGGTTGATCGGCCCCTCGGCCGACCGCAGGAAGAGGGTGCGAAACCCGGTATCACGCTCCGCACCGACAGCTTGATAAGCTGACGAAGGACCCCCCGAGTGTCAATCAGAGATCATGCCCGGGTGTCGGGGCCGGAGCCGGGTCCGACGGGGTACGGGAGGGTCGGTCAGGAGCCGACGAGCTTCTTCTTGCGGCGCTTCTCCTCGTACATCGCCACGTCCGCGT
>DATFJS010000233.1:0-2755 GCA_035269045.1 Longimicrobiales bacterium
GTGGTGGTGACCCTGACGGATCTGACGGAGATTCGCCGGGCCACGGAAGCTCTACGCCGGGCGGTCACGGCGCGGGAGGAGACGCTGGCGGTCGTCAGCCATGATCTGCGGAGCCCTCTGGCGACGGTGCAGGCGGTGGGAGAACTCCTGCTGGACGTCCCGCTGAACGAGGAGAAACGGGCGGACCAGCTGAAGAACCTGCTTCGTGCGAGTGATCGCATGGAGCGGCTGATACGGGACCTGCTCGACATCGCACGGATCGACGGGGGTGGGCTGGCCGTCGATCCCGAGCCGGTGTCCGTGGACGAACTGCTCGACATCGCGGTGACGTCGATGGCCCCCCGAGCCGAAGCGGCCGAGATCTCGCTGACCCGCGTGCGGAGAACGCCGGACGCGGACGTCGTCGCGGACCGGGACCGGATTCATCAGGTGTGGGAGAATCTGCTGTCGAACGCGCTCCGGCATACGCCCGAAGGGGGCTCGGTCGAGGTGTCGGCCGAGTCGGCCGGCGATCGGATCCGGTTCGCCGTGGAGGACACCGGACCCGGGATCCCGGCGGACGAGCTGCCGCGCCTCTTCGATCGTTTCTGGAGCGCCGATCGCCCCCGACGCGACGGGGCGGGTCTCGGGCTCACGATCGTGCGTGGCATCGTGGAGGCCCACGGCGGCGAGGTGGATGTCGAGAGCGCGCCGGGGGAGGGGGCGACCTTCCGGTTCACGCTCCCGGTCGCATCGACCTCCAGTTCATGAGCACGGTGACTTCGTTGGTCGTGAAGCGACGGACGCCCGTGCCGAGGAGTCGGTCCGCCTCCTCGGGGTCGTCGACCGTCCAGACCGCGACCTCGGCTCCCACCGACCGGGCACGGCCGACCAGATCCGGATCGTCGAGGATCATCCTTCGATCGAAGTCCAGCATGCCCCGGTCCCCGAGCGCTCCGGCACTCGCGAGAGCCGCCTCGACCTCGGAGGGTTCGTCCACGACGTGGCCCACGGCGATTTCGGCGTTCTGGCCCGCGATCCGGTCCACGATGCCGAAGTCCAGCGAGATGAACCGTACCCGGTCGACCATGTGCGCCGCTTCGACGATGGCGACCATGCGATCCAGGTCCTCGAGTTCCCGATAGCCCTTCACCTCCGAGTAGATCCGCAGATCGGTGGGCCGAACGAGTTCGAGCGCCTCTGCGAGTGTCGGGATCGGCTCGCCCGCGAACTCCTCCGAAAACCAGCTCCCCGCATCGAGGGCACCGAGCTGGCCCATCGATCGACGACGCACCGGGCCGAAGCCGTTGGTGGTCCGTCCCAGATGCGGGTCGTGCAGCAGTACGGGGGTCCCGCAGGACGCCGTCTGGAGGTCCCACTCCACCGCGTCGGCCCCTGCGTCGATCGCGGCCCTGATCGCCGCGAGGGTGTTCTCCGGCGCCGCGGCGCTGAAGCCCCGGTGTGCGATGATCTCGATGGCGGCCGCGTCACCGTTCGGCGCCGGGTCCGACGACATCACGGTGAAGCCGCAGGCTCCGAGCCCTCGGCCGGCAGACTGCGTGTCTCGTCCCCCGATCTCAGGGCATGATCGAAGTCCTGCGCATCCCGGATCCTGCGGAGTTCGTCCTCGACGGCGTCGAGGTTCTGCTCGAGGAGGGCGATTCGCCGTTCGGACATCTTGAGCGCCTCCTCCGACCCCTGGACCTGCATGAAGCGACCGATCGATTCGACGAGCGGCTTCAGCGCGAAGCGGGCGGTGACGCCGGCGATGGGGATGAGTACGATGAGCATGCCCATGACGACCGCGACCAGAGCGGTCACGTCGATCGGCAGGATCTGCATGGTGGCCTCCGGTGATGACGTGGGTTCTGTCTGATCCTACGCTCGAGGGTGCGGTCGGGATTCGGACGCGGCAAGGGCGGTCCGCAGACCTTGAGTTTCCTCGCCGGCCCCGATAGGACACAGGGTCGGGGCCCGAAGGCCCTCCCGCGCAGTTCGGAGACGTGTCATGGATGATGGCTTCAACGTGGTGGTCGATGTTCCGGTCCGCTTCAAGGACATCGATGTCGGTGGACACGCCCACCATTCGCACGCACTCGTGTATTTCGAGGAGGCGAGGTCCGTCTACTGGGAACGCGTGACCGGACATCGCGGACTCGATGCCGTGGACTACATCCTGGCGGAGATGACGGTGCGCTATCGAGGGCGGGTGCTGTGGCCCCAGATGCTCCGGGTCGGGGTTCGGACGACGCGCATCACGCGAAAGACGTTCGAGATGGAGTACGAGGCGCGGTCCGAGGACGGGACGGTCGTGTTGTCCGGAACATCGACCCAGGTGATGTACGACTATGAACGGGAGCGTACCGCCAGTGTGCCGGACGCCCATCGAAGGGCGATCCTGGAACTCGACCCGGGCTGCGGGGTCCACGCCCCGTCGCATTCCGACGAGCCGGAGGGGTGACGAACCCGACGTCCGGATGAAGAAGAATTGTCGGAGCTTCCCGGAATGATGCCGTGGCGGCACATTCCGTTCGCCTACGCTGTGGGAGCAGGTCTCGGCGTGGTGCCGCGACATTTGCGTGAACAGGCCGAATTCGGCGCCCCTCGGGCGTCTTCAGACATAGATGCGCGGTCCGGCAGTGATCGCTGGACCTTTCAAAATTGAAATACGGTACGAGTCACTAGAACCCCGGTCGCAGCGGACCGGAGGAATCGGCTCACAGGGCTCGAGCTCAGGCACAGGGAGACATCGACTCATGAAAGTACGGCTGACACG
>DATFJS010000234.1:0-2538 GCA_035269045.1 Longimicrobiales bacterium
GCGATTCTGGCCGATGAGCACCCCCGCCCGGCCCAAGCAGCTGCTCGCGCTCGCTTCCGACCGACCGCTCATCCGGGACACCGTCGCTCGGGCCCAGAGACTCACAGGTCGCGATCGGCTCCGCATCCTCACCGGTGCGCATCTCGTCGAACCGTTTCGGGCCGTCCTGACCGAGCTTCCCGACTCGGCCTACCTGATCGAGCCCAGGGCTCGCGGGACCGCCCCCGTGCTGGCGTGGGCGGCCTGGACCGCCCTGAAAGACGACCCGGACGCCGTCATCGTGTCGCTGCACGCGGACCATCGAGTCCACCCCGAAGGCGCGTTCGTCGACCTGCTCGCCGACGCGGTCGCGCTGGCGTCCGCGACCGGCGACCTGCTCACCGTGGGGGTGCCCCCGACCCGTCCGGAGACGGGATACGGATACATCCAGCCGGGCGACGTCGTCGCTACCGAGGGCGATACCGACGCACGCAGGGTCGAGGAATTCCACGAGAAGCCGGACGCCGAGCGGGCCGCCGACTACGTCGCCGCGGGCTACCTCTGGAACACGGGCCTCTTCGTGTGGCGCGCCGATCGTTTCCTCGAAGAGGTACGAGAGCACGCCCCCGCCATCGGGTCCGCGCTGGAGCGCCTCGAGGACGGCGACGTCGAGGGATACTTCGATGCCGTCCCCTCGATCTCGGTGGATCATGCGGTGCTGGAGCGCTCCGGGCGGGTCGCCGTCGTGGATGCGACATTCGAATGGGACGATGTGGGCAGCTGGTCCGCGCTGCGACGTACGCGACCCGCGGACGACCATGGAAACGTGTCGGTCGGCCCGGTGCACGCCGTCGAGTCGACTGGAACGATCGTCGCCTCGGACGGGGATCCCGTGGTGCTCTGGGGGGTCGATGATCTCGTCGTGGTGCAGTCCTCGGGCGTCACCTTCGTGACCACGCGCGAGCGCGCTCCCCATCTGAAGGACCTTCTCGAAGAACTCCCGGACGAACTCAGGAATCCGGACCGATGAGCGCCTCCCTCTTTCTCGTCGAGCGCACGCCGGGGCCCGAATGGGCCGTCGTGACCGCCACTCGCCCGATCTCCAGCCTCCGCCTCGGCACCTCCACCATCGCGCAGCGGATCCAGCGATGGACGAATACGCGCCCGAACGGAGTTCTGGTGCGCGGCCCGTTGAAGGGGTTCCAGGAAGAGGGCTCGCTGCCGTCGGCTTCTCCGCCTCCGGACGCGGGGCCCTCCGGGACGCTCTTCTGGAACAGCCGGGCGATCCCCGACCCGTCCGGAGCCTGCCCCGAGTTCGGCGCGCGTCCGGCGGTCGTCGAGATCGACGGTCGCTACGCCGGCCTGTGGCTGCCCCCGGGTCGCCCCCTCCCCTCTTCGAGCGGTGACCTTCCGGACGGACGGGATGCCGCCGCACGACCCTCCATCACCGCGGAAGACGGTACCGTACCGATACATGCGGTCGCCGGAGCATGGATCGACGCCCCCTGGGACCTGATCGAACTCAATCCGAGGATCCTCCTCGCCGACCTGGAGGCGTTCCACGGGGTCGGCGCGGACGGGCGTCCCACCCACCACCGGTACGAGGGCAACCCGGGCGTCTTCGTCGAACGGCATCACCCGATCTGGGTCGAGGAGGATGTGGACATCGGGTACGGAGTCGTCCTCGATGCCCGGGGTGGTCCCATCAAACTCGATCAGGGGGTGCGCGTGTCCGGCCCCGCACGTCTGGTCGGGCCACTCCATGTGGCATGGGACAGCTGGATTCTCGGCGGCTCGATCGCGACGAGTTCCATCGGTCCGGTGTGCAAGGTGAACGGCGAGGTGTCGTCCACGGTCATGCTCGGATGGTCCAACAAGTCCCACGACGGCCACCTCGGGCACGCCCTGGTGGGCCGTTGGGTGAACCTCGGCGCAGGGACCTCCAACTCCGATCTCCGGAACGACTATGCGCCCGTGAAGGTGACGGTCGGAGGAGAGCGGATCGACACCGGCATCGACAAGCTCGGAGCGATGATCGGGGACCACGTGAAGACGGGCATCGGGACACTGCTTCCGACCGGCGCCATCATCGGGGCGGGCAGCCAGCTGGCGTCCGGTGGATTCGCTCCGTCGTCCGTGCCACCCCTCACATGGCTCACCGATCGGGGCGGCGTGCCCTATCGGTTCGATCGGTTCGAGGTCGCGATGCGGGCGGCGATGGCGCGACGTTACGTCGTACCCGGCGATTCGGAGATCGAGATTCTGCGACGTCTCCACGCGGAGGTGCACGGCTCGCGCGGCGAGGGCGGAGCGTGAGGTTCTCCGTCCTCGGCAGTGGCAGCCGGGGCAACGCGACGCTTGTCGAGGTACGGACGACCCGACTGCTGATCGACGCGGGCTTCAGCGCGCGTGACCTCGCTCGACGGCTCGACCGCATGGCCGTCGACCCCACCTCGGTGGACGGGATCGTCGTCACCCACGATCATGGCGATCACACGCGGGGCATCGGCGTCTTCGCGCGCCGCTTCGGTACGCCGATCTGGGCGACGGACGGGACCC
>DATFJS010000235.1:0-2059 GCA_035269045.1 Longimicrobiales bacterium
CCGCTGCTGCGGAAGCCGTCGCGGCTGGTGCTGGCACTCGGCGGCGTGGTCGTGCTGCTGGTGGGCTCGGTCGGCCTGTTCGCCTTCCGGACCGTGTCCGTGAAGATGCTCCCCTTCGACGACAAGAACGAGCTGCAGGTCATCGTGGACATGCCGGAGGGCACCCCGCTGGAGCGGACGCTCGCCCTCACTCAGGATCTGGCCGCGGGTACCATGACCGTGCCGGAGGTGGCCGACATCCAGCTGTACGCCGGAACCGCCGCCCCCTTCAACTTCAACGGAATGATCCGGCACTACTACCTGCGCAGCGGTCATCACGTAGCCGATCTGCAGGTGAACCTGATCGACAAGGGCGAGCGGAGCGCGCAGAGCCACGACGTGGCACTCGCGATCCGACCGATCGTCGACAGTATCGCCGCGGCCTCCGGCACCGGAGCCAGCGTGAAGGTCGTCGAGGTGCCCCCGGGTCCCCCGGTGCTCTCGACCCTGGTGGCCGAGGTGTACGGCCCCGACGAGGAGACCCGAATGGCGCACGCGGCCGACATCCGCGAGAAGTTCGCGACCCACCCCTCCGTGGTGGACATCGACTGGTCGCCGGCGGAGCCGCGGACTGAACTGCGGTACGAGGTGGATGCCGATCGCGCGGCTCTGGCGGGCGTCGACAAGTCGCACGTCGTCGGGGCCCTGCGCGTCGGCCTCGGCGGCGCGGTAGCGACCCACCTCTCCGCCCCCGAGGCGCGGACGGCCGTACCGGTCCGCGTACGCCTCGATCGCGCGGCACGCAGTCGCGCGGACGACCTCGCCGACCTTCGGGTCATGTCGGCGAGCGGCCGTGCCGTGCCCATCTCCGAGTTGACCCGAACGATCGAGACCGAGGCGCCGCAGGTCATCGACCGCAAGAACGGTCAGCGCGTGGTCTACGTGACGGCCGAAGTGGCGGGTGAGGCCGAGAGCCCCGTGTACGCGATCCTCGACCTCCGTGAGGAGATCGAGACGACCCAGCTCTTCACCGCACAGCCGGAGTCCACCGCCGAGCCCTCCATGCGCTGGGACGGCGAGTGGACGATCACGTACGAGGTCTTCCGAGACCTGGGGATCGCCTTCGCGGGTGCCCTCGTCCTGATCTACGTGCTGATCGTGGCGTGGTTCGGATCGTTCGTCACACCGCTGGTGATGATGGCCGCGATCCCGCTGACGCTCGTCGGTATCGCTCCGGGACACGTCATCTTCGGATCCTTCTTCACCGCCACCTCCATGATCGGGATGATCGCGCTCGCGGGCATCATGGTGCGCAACGGGATCCTGCTGCTGGACTATCACGAGGCGCGACGGAACCAGGGTGTGGACCTCGAGACCGCCGTACTCGAGGCAGGCGCCGTACGTACCCGCCCGATCGCGCTCACCGCCGGAACCGTCGTGATCGGAGCCGTCGTGATCCTCTTCGACCCGATCTTCCAGGGCCTGGCCGTCGCGCTCATCACGGGTGCCATCGCATCGACGGTCCTGACCCTGATCGTCGTCCCCGGGCTGTACTTCCTGCTGCGCCGCGGCTCGGACGACACACCCACTCCCGAACCGCAGGAGGCCTGAACCATGAAGCTCGTTCTCATCATGTGTCTCCAGGAGGACATCGACCTGGTGGCCGATCTGCTCGGCTCTCAGGGCATCGTCGCCTGGAGCCGCCTCGACGCGGAGGGGTGGACCCCCGGTCTGCCCTCGCCGTGGTCGGGCGGTACGACGCCCTACAACTCGCAGTTCGTCGTCACCCTCGTGCCGGACGATCGCGCCGACCCGCTGATGCAGGCGGTCGCCGCCTGCACCGGGTGCGCCGACGACCGCCATCCGATCCACGCCGTCGAACTCGACGTCGCACGGATCGAGACCTCCCACACCGAAGCCCGGACCTCCGGGCAGGAGGACCTCTCATGAGCATCGAACGCAAGATCCGCATGATCGCGGGCACCTTCATCCTCGCCTCCCTCGCGCTGGGCTGGTGGGTCCACCCGGGCTTCTTCCTCTTCACCGCCTTCGTGGGCCTGAACCTCCTTCAGTCCTCGAT
>DATFJS010000236.1:0-8643 GCA_035269045.1 Longimicrobiales bacterium
AAGACCGAGTGGTACGAGGCGGACCGGGGCGTGCATGCGATCTCGGAGGTCGCACACGTGCTGGAAGCTGCGATCACCGACGATCCGGTCTGCGGCCTGCCCCTCGACTCGATCGCGTCGCTGCCCGAACCGGGCGTGATCCCGACGGCCACCCGCTGACGGAGCCGTTCAGGCGGACGTCGTGTCGTCCGACACCCAGGCCCCCGGGGTGCTCGCACCCGGCGGAAGCGACCGCTCCACCTGCATGTCCTTCAGGTAGTGCGTGAAGCCGACTCCGGCGATTCCACCGACCACCAGCGACTTGAGTCCGAACGCTGTCGTGAGCTCGCCGCCCAGCACGTTGTAGATCAGGGCCGACACGACGCCCAGCAGGACCAGCCCCGACACGAAGAGTGTGGCGTAGGTCAGGGCTCGCCGGATGTCGGACATGCGTCGGTTCGGGTCCTCGATCATGTCCTTGTGGACGAGGCGATCGAGGAGCAGGAAGACCGGCGTCGAGACGATCGCGATGGAGAGGGGCGACCGGATCGCCTCCGCGATGGACATGTCCACGACCCCCAGCAGCACGTCGATCACCCCGAAGAGGATGCCTCCGATGTTGACCGCCGTGACGAAGAGGCTGGTGAAGAGGGCGCCGTAGACGAAGATGTCCCGGGCCCTGGACGAGGGTCGAGGCCGGGGCACCGCCACACCGGAGAGGGTCGATCCCGTGAAGCGGTCCATCTCCTCGCGAATCTGTGCCGGGCTCCATCCGGCGTCGGACAGCGCGCGGGCGATCTCCGCGCGGTCGGCGCCCCCGGCGAGGGCCTCGCGGACGAAGTCGTGGAGGTCCTGTTCGCTGCTCATGTCGGGTCCCTCGAGGGGGAGGCGGCAGGCCCGTGGCCGTCAGTCGGACACGGGTGGTGCGCGGTCGGTCACGGGTGGTGTGGGTCCAGCGGGTCGGGACCGTCCGGTTCATTGCCCGGATCCGTCTCGAATTCCTCTTCGTCCAGCCGGAAGCCGGGGGTGGCCTCCGGGTCGATGTCGTCGCCGACGATCCGGTGCGCGATATAGTTGCCCAGCGTGGGCCCCTGCTTGAACGCCTCGGCGGAGCCACCGCCGACGATCCACGCGTTGTCCCACCCCGGATGCACGTCGACGATGAAGTTGCGGTCGACGCTCGACTCGTAGTGGCAGGCGCGCGTACCGAGCACCGGCTGGTCGCCGATGAGCGGAAAAAGGCCGCTCACCCACGCCCGTTGACGCTCCACCGCTTCCTCGGGGACGTGACGGCTGGACGTGTCGGGGTCGGGCTGGGACGTGCCCCCGGCTCGCGCACGGAATCCCTGGAAGTCCGGCGGAATCGCCGGCCATCCGGTTCCACCGGGCGCACCGTAACTCGGGCAGTTCGGCCACTCGAAGCGGTGATCGCCCGGAGGCGTCCCGAAGTAGACCACGTATCCCATGGTGCGGGCCCGGAGTCGGTTTCCCATCACCTCGGGAAGGACCTTCGGAAGCCACGGGCCGCAGGCGAAGACGTAGGTGTCGGCCGTGAGGACTTCGCCCGTGTCGGTGGTGACGCCGTTGAGGCGGCCCCCCTCGACGTTGCCGGGCGTGATCCTGGCCGTCACGAAGTGCCCGCCGTTCCGGCGGTACTGCTCCGCTGCCGACTGGATCGCCGCGCTCGCGCGAACGACCCCCGCACCCGGCTCGTACAGCGCAAGCGGGTACCGCGAACTGTCGATCATCGGGAAGCGTCGGTTCACCTCGTCGGGGTCGAGCCACTCGTACTCGGCCCCGAGGTCGTCCCACTGCTGGGTGGTGCGCTCGAGATACGGCGACATCTCGTCCCGCAGGATGATGTCTCCCGTCGTGTAGAACAGGGGAGCCCGATCGGCCGTGTAGCGGGCGTCCCACTCCTTCCACGCCTCGATCGACTGGAGCGCCCACCGGGTCCAGATCGGGCCATGCGGACGGTCCCCGTAGCTGGACCGGACGCCACGTGTCTCGGCCCCGGACGTGGCGCGGAGGTTCGCCGGCCCGTGCTGATCGACGACCATCGCATCCACGCCCATCTCGCGCAGATAGTGCGCGGTGAACATCCCGAACACGCCCGCTCCGATCACCAGCACCTCCGGCGACCGGTTCGGGATCACGGCGGGTGACAGGTCGCGAGCGGGGGCGAGCCCATCGCCGGACGAGACACATCCGGTGCTCAGACCGAGCGCGCCGGCCCCGGTGACACCGAGAAACTTCCTCCGATCCATCAATCCAGACTCCCGCTCGAGGCGGTCACGACCCGATGATCAGCAGGTCGAGACGCTCCGTGTCGGCCATGAGATCGGCCGAGCCGGCGGGGAAGTCGTTGAGATCGAGAATGTATGTCAGCACGTCGATGTAGTTCTGCCGGGGGAGCGAACCCGGATCGTCGTCCGGCATCGTGCGCGAGATCATCCGGTACAGGCGCCCCACCGAGGAGCCTTCCCACTCGAACATGAAGTCGGCGCCGTGCATCTCGCTCGTCCCGTGGCAGTCGGCACACGTGTCGCGGAACACCATGTATCCGCGCTCGGCCTGAGCCTCGGAGAAGACACCATCGGCGAGGGACGCCCCTCCGGGCGTGGCCGCTTCGACCGGTGCTTCCGTGGCCGGTGCCTCGGCGGGCGGGGCCGACTCCATCTCACCGGCGGGGGACACCCCATCGGCACCGGGCTGGCCGCCACAGGCGGCGAACAGGGTGGTCGCCGCGAGCGCGGCCGTCACGATACGAAGGTCTGCCATCAGTCGTTCTCCACTTCGAATACCATTTCGATTTCCACCGTCAGTCCCACGGGCAGCGACGCCATGCCCACCGCCGAGCGCACATGCCGACCGCGCTCCTCTCCGAACACGTCCATCAGGAACTGCGACGCCGCGTTCATCACGCCGGACTGTCCGGTGAAGTCGGCATCGGAATTCACCATGCCGAACACGCGAACGACCCGAGTTACCCGGCTGAGGTCGCCAAGGTGCGCCTTGAGGCTCGCAAGCGTGCAGATCGCCACCTGACGGGCGGCGATCTGGGCCATTTCGGGAGACACGTCGGTGGGCACCTTGCCCCGCCCGTTGAAGTCTCCGGCCTCGTCGGGCCAGTCGCCACAGGGGGCGTGACCGGAGGTGAAAACGAGATTGCCGGTCTGCACGGCCTGATTGAACATCCGACCCTCGACGCTGCGTTCGGGGAGGGTGATGCCCATCTCGGCCAGCCGGGCCTCGGGGTCGTAGTCCTGGGCGGCCGCGGGGGCCGCCACCAGAGACGCGAGCATGAGCGCGCCGCCGAGGGCGAGCGCGGAGGGGACACGGGTCATGACGTTCTGTGCGGGAGGGTGGGACGGAATCTCGGACCCCCATTCTGCGATCCGCCTGCCCCCGGGCGCAACGCGTCGTACCAGGAAGGCTCCGGCGCACCGATCCCGTCAGCGGATCGGGACCTCCCCGTAGCGGTTCATCCCGGATCCGCCCCACGAGCCGGTGTCGACCACGAAGCCGTAGGCGGACTCCCCGTCACGACCCTCGACCCGTGCCCCCCGGACCCACTGTCCCTCGATCCCGTCCATCACCGGCCGTGGCGTCCCCCAGGGCTCTCCTGCCGGCCGCACCACATGCCAGAGCGATCCCGTCGCCTCCTCGACGAACAGCGCATGGACGTCGTCGCCGACCCCGATCGCGTCGGCCGTGACCTGATCCGAATCGACCGGCCCCGACGCGACCCGGACGGAGGTGACGACCGTCGGCCGGCCCAGGGCTCCCGTCGGGGAGAGACGCCGCTCGAGCAGCCGGCCGTCCTCGGGACGGTACACGATCGAGACGGCACCCGACCCGAGCCGGACGAGCGGAAGAATCGCGACCCGATCCACCTCCCGCGTGCCCAGTCCGGCCGCGAATCGGGTGCGCGTGGTGAGCGATCCGTCCGGGAGAATCCGACGGACCCACCCGTTTCCGGCGAGATTGACGTAGGCGAGATGGATCGCGTCGTCCTCTGCCGTCACCACGACGGGCCCCGAGAGCGTGTCCGGCGTCGCGGCGTCGATCGTCGCCTCCTCGCCCCACTCACCCGCGGCGGACCGGATCCGGTAGTGGAGCTTCACGTCGCCCCCGTAGATGGCCACGAGGCTCCCGTCCGAGCGTGCGGCCAGCGCCGTGACCTGGGTGGGCGGGTCCCGGTCGGGTGCGAGGGTGAAGTCCCGCTCCGCCCAGCTGTCGGGGGCGCTCGCGTGGTCCGAGGTGTTGAAGCGGTAGTACCACGTCTCGTCCGACAGGTGGATGATGTGGATCACGTCGTCGACCCGCACTGCCGAGACCGCCTCGAGGTCGCCGTTCGGGGGCCGGTTCGCGCCGTCCGCCTCGACCCACGTCCGCCCGCCGTCCTCCGACTTCACGATCATGAAGACGTTGTACGTCTCCGACGGCTCCTGGATGAAGTAGAGGTCGCCGCTGGCCGCCTGGAAGGGTCCGATGCGACCCGGCGTCTCGACGAAGGTCCCGCCGAGATGACCCTCCGGTACGGTGGCCGTCACCCGAGCCGTCGGTCCGTCCAGGGGCGTTCCGCTCCAGTCCGTGAGTCGATACTCGAAGGTGTCTCCCTCGCCGACGCGCGTCGCGCCGTCCGAGAAGTACCGGATGACGAGCGGCCACTCCCACTCGGTGGATCCCGCCGGCAGAGTGCGGAGCAGGGGAGACGGCCGGAGCGAGATGCCCGAGCCTCCGGAGAATGGAATGTCACCCGGACCGAGCAGGTCCTCCGTGGGTTCTCCGTGACTCCAGACGTCCGAGGACACGATGCTCGTGATCGGACTCGCGATCTCGTCGGGATACGGGTGATCGAGCGCCTCGAGCGCGACCCAGGCGCCCCCGTTGCGTCGCCCTTCCAGCCGGAGCCGGGCCGCGCCCGAGTCGGCATGCTCCACCTCGAAACGGACGCGGAACACCGCATCGACCGGGACCACGGCGGCCTCTCGAGTGGACGCGGCCCACCCCGCATCCTCGTTCAACTCGACGGTGTCGTCGGTCCGGATCCGCCACTCGGTGACCACACCGACGCCCGAGTCCGCACAGCCTGCCAGAACCGCGAGGAGGAGTACGGTGGCGGGAGCCTGCGCAGGAAGACGTCTCACGGAGAAGACCGGTCGAGTGTGGATGCGTGAATCGCGGAACGGACGAATACCTCCGGAATCAACCGGCGGTCCCGTGCAGCGGCAATGCCGTCGAGCGGGTTTTTACCGCTTCATTACATGCGGTCCCCGGAACATGCGGGCCGAGGAACATGCGGGCCGAGGAACATGCGGGCCGAGGAGCCACCGGCCCCGCCGGCCGGCAGGGGTCGTCTACATGGTGGCCGTTTCGCTATCCCGATGTAGCCGGGTCGTTACCAGGCCGTCGACGAGTTCGTGACGGGGCCGACAGAGGTTGAGTCAGTGGTGCCCGGAAAAGGTCGGGCACCGGACTCGAGACTTCGGGACACTGTCCATGCTTGCAAGAATATGTTCGATGTGTGCCGTGATCCTCTCGTTGCTGCTCCTGCCCGGCGCCGCCTCGGCGCAGCAGGGGAGCGTCACGGGAGTCGTCACGGATGCCTCCACCGGCTTCACCCTGTCGGGTGCGACCGTTCAGGTTCCTTCGCTCAACCGCTCGACCGTGACCAACGAGTCCGGCCGGTTTGCGCTGCTCGGTCTCCCGGCCGGGGAGCAGACGCTCACCGTGACGTATCTCGGCTACGGCGAGACGTCACAGTCCGTGACCGTGCGCGCGGGCCAGGTCGTCGAGACCGACATCGCGCTCACGCGCCAGGCGATCGAGCTGGACGGGATCGCGGTCACGGGTCGCATCGCCGGGCAGGCGGCCGCTCTGAATCAGCAGCTCACGTCGCTCAACGTGACCAACGTCGTGGCGGCCGACCAGATCGGTCGCTTCCCGGACGCCAACGTCGGTGACGCGCTCAAGCGCATCCCGGGCATCGTCATCATCCAGGACCAGGGCGAGGCACGCTTCGGGCTGATCCGCGGCACCGAGCCCCGCTTCAACTCGGTCATGGTGAACGGCGAGCGGATTCCGTCCGCCGAAGCCGAGGTGCGCGAGGTCCAGCTCGACCTGATCCCCGCCGACATGGTGAGCCAGGTCGAGGTCAACAAGACGCTCACGCCGGACATGGACGCCGACGCCATCGGGGGTGCCGTCAATATCGTGACGCGTGCGGCGCCGGCCGATCGCCGCATTTCGACGACGCTCGGCTCGGGCTACAACTTCCTCGCCGAAGAGCCGATGGCGATTGGCTCGGCCGTGCTGGCGGACCGGTTCGCCGACGACAAGCTCGGCGTCGTGGTGTCCGGCTCCTGGTTCTCCCATCAGCTCGGCTCGGACAACATCGAGGCCGAGTGGGACCTGGACGGGGGCAACCCGTACCTCGCCGAGTTCCAGATCCGCGAGTATCAGATCGACCGCACCCGGCGTTCGGTGTCTGCGTCGCTCGATTACCGCTTCAACGACGCGAACACGCTCACCTGGCGCTCGCTGTACAATCACCGGGACGACTGGGAGAATCGGTATCGCACCGTCTTCAAGATGGACGAGCCGGACGCCAACGGAGTGCAGGAGACCGAGATCGAGCGGGAGTCGAAGGGCGGGCTGGGCAACGACCGGATCGACTTCCGGAGGCTCGAGGATCAGCGCACCCAGAGTCACTCGCTGACGGGCGAGCACATCTTCGGAAGCGGCATCCGGTTCGAGTGGTCCGGCCAGTACGCGAAGGCGTCCGAAGAGCGCCTGAACGAGCGCTACATCCAGTTCCTCGCCGAGGGCCTCACGTCCACACCGGACGTCTCGAACCCCCGCACCCCGTTCGTTGTCGCCACCAACGACGTCGGGGCGACCCCGAGTCTCTCCGCGTTCGAGCTCGACGAGCTGACCGAGGAGACGCAGTACACCGAGGACGAGGACCTGAACTTCCGGGCGGACCTCACGTTTCCGTTCGGCGAGGGTCGCACCGAGGTGAAGCTCGGAGCGCGGTACCGCGGCAAGGACAAGCTGCGGGACAACGATTTCTTCGAGTTCGATCCGCTCGCAGGCCAGTTCTCGACTCTGTCCGATGTCGACGTCCGGGACTTCTCGAATCGGGATTTCCTGGCCGGATCCAGGTACCAGATCGGCCGCTTCGCGTCGCCGACCTTCCTGGGCAACCTGCCTCTGGACGACCCGTCGAGGTTCGAGCGTGAGGCCGCACTCGACGAGTTCGCAGCCGACAACTTCGAGGCCGAGGAGACGATTCTCGGCGGGTACCTGATGCTGACGCAGCAGCTGGGTAACCGCACCACGGCGATCGCCGGTGTGCGGGTCGAGGACACGGAGAACACCTACCGCGGCAACCTCTACAACGACAACACGGAGACGGTGGAGCCCACCGCGGGCGAGTCCGGCTATACGGACGTGTTCCCGTCGATCCAGCTGCGCCACGAGCTGTCCGACCGGACGATCCTCCGGGCTGCGTGGACCAACACGATCGCGCGTCCGAACTACTTTCAGCTGACGCCGTTCCGGATCATCGAGGACAACGAGATCGAGATCGGAAACCCCGACCTCGAGCCGACGCGGGCGATGAACTTCGACCTGATGCTCGAGTCCTACTTCGCCTCGATCGGGCTCGTATCGGCGGGCGTGTACTACAAGGACATCTCCGACTTCATCATCGAGCGGACGGTGCAGAACGGGACCGTGGACGGGGTGACCTTCGACGAGGTCTCGGAGCCCATCAACGGTGCGAGCGCGTCGCTTCTCGGGTTCGAGATCGCCCTCCAGCGGAACCTGGACTTCCTGCCCGGGGCGCTCTCGGGGCTGGGGATCTACGCCAACTACACCTACACGAGCTCCGACGTCGAGGACATCGGCATCGAGGGGCGTGAGGGTGAGGACCTTCCCCTGCCGGGAACGAGCGAGAACACCTTCAACGGCTCGATCTCCTACGACTACTGGCGGCTGAGCCTGCGGGCGTCGATCAACTTCCAGGACGACTTCATCGATCCCGGCGAGCTCGGCGACGAGGCGTTCTTCGATCGCTGGTACCAGGCGCAGACGCAGGTGGACCTCAACGGTTCCATCGCGCTGACGAACTCGGCGCAGTTCTTCTTCGAGGTCAACAACCTCACGAACGAGCCGCTCGCCTACTACCAGGGCGACTCGAGCCGCCTGATGCAGCGGGAGTTCTACGACACGCGTATCCAGACGGGTCTGAAGATCGACCTGAACTGACGCGCGTGAGGGTCTGTTGGGCCGGCCCGTATCGGGCAGACGTGCCCCTTTGAACAGATGCGGGTCCCGACACGGCGGCCCCGTCGGAGCAATCCGGCGGGGTCGTCGTCATTTCGGGGCGTGGGGTGGCGAAGCCTGACCCACCTCCGCGTCGGTCAGTCCTCCGGCGACATCAGCCCGGGCCGCAGCACGATCGCCGCGACCACGGCACTCGCCAGCAGCACCGCGGCGTTGACCCGCTCGGCCGACTGGAACCCGGCCGAGAACTCGGCGCCGCCGACCGCTTCGATCCCGGCGAGCCCCGCGAGAATCGGGAGCAGGGGGACCGCCAGGAGCTGCGAGGCCCGCGCGACGGCGTTGTTGACGCCCGCGGCCACGCCGGAGTAG
>DATFJS010000237.1:0-2829 GCA_035269045.1 Longimicrobiales bacterium
ACCGGGGCGTCGACTCCTTCAAGGCGTACAACCTGATCGACCGGGAGACGCTGGGTGCGGCCATCGACGCCGCCCACGCGCGGGGCGCCGAGGTCACCGGTCACCTCTGTTCCATCACCTACCGGGAGGCGGCGGACCTCGGGATCGACAACCTCGAGCACGGATTCCTCGCCGCGACCGACTGGGTCGAGAACAAGGAGCCCGATGAATGCCCACGCGGCGCGACCGAGAGCTATCTGGACCTGGACCTGGACGGCCCGGCCTTCCTGGAACTGGTCGATCACCTCGTCGAGAACGATGTCGCGATCACCTCGACGCTGACGGTATTCGAGCGACGGGCCGGCGGACGGCCTCCGATGCGCGAGGAGGCGCTGGCCGGCATCGCCGAGCCACTTCGCGACGGTGTCCGCCGCGTTTCCGACCGGGGCACCGAGCCCGCACCGGAGTTCAACCCATGGGGTGAACTGCTGCCCAGGGCGATGCGGATGGAGAGGATCTTCCACGAGCGGGGCGGGCTGCTCGTGGTCGGAACGGACCCGACCGGGGCGGGAGACGTGATTCCCGGCTACGCGAACCTCCGCGCCCTCGAACTTCTGGTGGAGACGGGCTTCGACTTCGAGGAAGCGGTGCGCATCGCGACCCTCAACGGCGCGATCTACCTCGAACGCGACGACGAGGTCGGTACGGTCGAGCCCGGGAAGCTCGCGGATCTGGTCCTGATCGAGGGCGACCCCACCGAGGACGTGTCGGCGGTGCGGAATGTCGAGCTGGTGTTCAAGGGCGGAATCGGCTGGGACAGCCGCGCCCTCTTCGACTCGGTCCGGGGGACGGTCGGCATCCGCTGACCCATGCGCTCCGTCAGTCCGCCGCGCCCTGCCTCAGGGAGGCGCTCAGTCGGTCGATCACCTCGGAGTGCAGAATTCCGTTGCTGGAGATCCCGGACCCACCGTGGATGGTCGCGTGCCCCTCGGTGGAGGTGAAGCGCCCCCCGGCCTCGCTCACGATCGTGAGGAGTGGGGCGGCGTCCCACGGGGACAGTTCCGGGTCGACCATGATGTCGGCACGTCCGGTGGCGACGAGCATGTGACCGTAGGCGTCCCCCCACGTCCGCGAGAGACCGACGCGACGACCCAACGCTCGCCACCCCTCACCGAGTCGACCGGTCGCCGCGGCCGTGGCGTCCGTGGTCAGCAGGAGCGCGTCGGAGAGCTTCGGCGTGGCGGATACCGCACACGGGTTTCCGTTGTGCCGTGCCCCGAAGCCGACGCCCGCCACGACCGTCTCCCGCAGCGCGGGGAAGTGCGCCACGCCGACCACCGGCTCGCCCTCCAGCTCGATACCGATGAGCACGCCGTAGAGGGGTACGCCGTGAATGAACGACTTGGTACCGTCGATGGGATCGAGGATCCAGCGCACGTCCGCACCCTCCCCGGTCTCACCGAATTCCTCGCCGAGAATCCCATGGCCCGGAAAGCGGTCCTCGATCCGCTGGCGGAGCAGTTTCTCCGCCTCCCGGTCGGCGATCGTGACCGGCGTACCGTCCTCCTTGGACTCGGAGTGTACGGATGCGCCGAACCAGCGGAGCGTGACCTCCCCCGCCTCACGGGCGAAGGACTCGGCTTCGGTCATGAACTCGAGGATGCGGTTGCGAGCGTCGGGCATCGAACGGAGAGGCTGGGAGTCCCTCTGGGAAAACGCGGGGCTGCCGTACTCGAATCCCGTCGGCTCGACTCCGGGCTCGGACGACAGGCGCCGCCGCCGTCGGCGTCACTCCGTCGTTCGATCCATCGGCCGAAGCAGGCCGATGGTCGATCCCGTCACGAATCCGATCCAGAAACGTGTACAGTGCCCTCGGGGCGATATGTGGGTCGGGGTCGCGCGTCGCGTATCCCCGACCTCAGCCAACAGATTCATGCACGGCGTATCGTTCTGCAAGGGTTCCGCGAAGACGGTCGGCCGACGCCTCGGGTCAGGCGTCGTCCGCGTGGAGCGAGCCGCCGGCGTCGGACGTATCCGCGATGTCCGCGCCATTCGCGGGCTCCTCGATGTTCCGGTCGATCCAGTTTCCGATCTCGAAGCCCACTGCGGCGAGGAGTCGGGACTCGCGTCGATCGAGGTCGGCGCGGGAGAGGATGGTGCGGATGGTCCGGAGCACGGCGTCCGGTTTCCGCGCCTTGAAGAAATCGATGCGGTGGAGGCCCTGCTCGAGCGCGCCGTACATGTGTTCGAGTTCGTCCCGGGTCGCGGCGCGGGTGGCCCGGCGGCCTTCGGGCAGCTCCCGGTCGGTGTCGCCCACGTGCATGGAGAGCTCCCAGCACAGCACGAGAACGGCCTGCGCCAGGTTGAGGCTCGTGAACCGGAGGTCCGTGGGGATGATCGCGATCCGATCACACCGGTCGAGGGCCTCGTTGTCGAGGCCCCGGTCTTCCCGCCCGAAGACGATCGCCACGGTACCCTCCGCGGACCGCTCGATCATCTCCTCGGTGAGCTCGCGGGGGCGTCCGTAGTTCCGGTTCGCCGAGCGCCTCCGGGCCGAGGTGCCGATGACCCAGACCGCATCCGCCAGCGCGTCGTCGAGGGAGTCGTGGATCTCCAGCGACTCCAGCACCGGTCCGGCCTGGTGGGCGATCCCCTGGATCCGGTACTCCGAGAACTCCCTCGGGCGGACGAGCCGGAGCCGGAAGATTCCCATGTTGGTCATGGCCCGGATCGTACCGGCGATGTTCACGAGGTCCTGCGTCTCGTGCAGCACGATCACCACGTGGTCGAGCGCGTTGCCGGAGGTCGGGGGGGGCTTTCGATCACTCATGCTTCGGAGCTCCTTTCCTG
>DATFJS010000238.1:0-5785 GCA_035269045.1 Longimicrobiales bacterium
GATCGACTGGGTGGACTGGGTCCGTCAGCGGGAGGACGCGGACGTCCATGTGATCGTCGCCACCCAGCGAAACGCCAGCGGCGGCCAGTCCTACGACATCCGCTTCCTCGGTCAGGGTGACCTCGAGGGGATCGACGACACCCTCGTCTACTCGGCGCTCGCGACCGATGTGGAGCAGGAAGTCCGGGACGGCGTCGCCACCACGCTCGCGATCGGGTTCGCACGGTACGCGGCACTTCTCGGCCTTCGCGACGTGGTGACCATCCAGGGGAATCGCGTCACCGGAATCGACCCCGACGAGCGGGTGGTCGGGGCGCAGGAGGTCGACGATCCCTGGAACCTCTGGTCGTTCCGGGTCGGGGGCAGCTTCAACATCGACGGAGAGGATCGACAGAACTCCCGCGACGTCAACGCCAGCTTCTCGGCAGACCGGGTCACGCTCGGCTGGATTTTCGGGTTCGACTTCCGCTACGGCAACAACCGACGGGAGATCCAGCGCAGTAACGGATCGCTCTTCGAGAACACCCAGGAGGACTGGTCGACGAGTACCGAGGTGGTTCGCTCGATCGCCGATCACTGGTCCCTCGGGTTCATCACGTCGGCCGGCAAGCAGCCCCGGTTCAATCAGAAGCTCCGGTTCGAGGTCCGACCCGGGATCGAGTACTCTTACTTCCCGTACGTAGAGGCGACACGTCGGGCACTCACCGCCTACTACGACGTCGGACCGACATACCGGGAGTACGAGGAGGAGACGATCTTCGGCGAACTCGAGGAGACCCGATTCCAGCACAAGGTCCGGATCGAGTTCTCGCAGCGCCAGACGTGGGGAGACGCCTCCATCAACATCGAGGGCGAGCAGTATCTGCACGACACGTCTCTCTACAACGTCTCGCTCAACGGAAACCTGGAATTCCGGCTCTTCCGAGGGCTGAGCCTCGACGTCCGCGGCAACTACTCCTACGGGGACAACCAGATCTACCTCGCCGGTGGCGGGCTCTCGGACGAGGAAATCCTGCTGCGCCTGCGCCAGCGCCAGAGCAACGAGAACTACGGCATCCGGATCGGCTTCAACTACCGCTTCGGCTCGATCTACAACAACATCGTCAACAACCGCTTCAACGGGCGTACCGGCGGGTTCGGCGGCTTCTAGAATCCCGGGTCCGGGTCCGACCCGCACCCGCCGCGGAGGCTCTCCATGGAAATCGGCGTCTTCACCTTCGGCGAGACCCGCCTCGGCCCGGACGGGTCGCAGGAGGGCGCCGGGGAACGGCTGCGCAACCTCGTCGAGGAAGTCGAGCTCGCCGACCGGGTCGGTCTCGACGTGTACGGTGTGGGTGAACACCACCGGCCCGACTACGCGGTCTCCTCGCCCGCGGTGGTGCTGGCCGCGGCCGCCGCACGCACCGAACGAATCCGACTCACGCCGACGGTCTCGGTGCTCAGCTCGGACGACCCCGTCCGGGTCTTCCAGCAGTACGCGACGCTCGACCTGCTGTCGGCGGGCCGCGCCGAGATCATGGTCGGCCGCGGGTCCTTCACCGAGTCCTTCCCTCTCTTCGGGTACGAGCTGGAGCACTACCACGAGCTGTTCGACGAGAAGCTCCGCCTGCTCCTGAAGCTCCGCGAGGAGACGATCGTCGACTGGGAGGGCACGCACCGGCCCTCGATCTCGGGGCGAGGCGTCTACCCGCGTCCCGAGCAGGACCTCCTGCCCCTCTGGGTCGCCGTGGGCGGCACACCGCAGTCCGTCGTGCGGGCGGCGACGCTGGGCCTTCCCATGGCGCTGGCGATCATCGGCGGCATGCCGGAGCGCTTCACGCAGATGACGGACCTGTACCGGCAGGAGTGGGCACGCGCCGGGCGAGACCCGGCCGACGCCCGACTGAGCATCAACTCGCACGGCTTCATCGCCGACGACGCGGACGAGGCGGCCGAACTCGCCTGGCCCGCCTTCAGCGAGGTCATGAACCGGATCGGCAGAGAGCGCGGCTGGCCGAGACAGACTCGCGGGCAGTTCGAGCTCGAGCGGGGGCCGCGCGGCGCCCTGTTCGTCGGTGATCCGGACCAGATCGTCGATAAGATCCTCTGGGAGCACGAACTTTTCGGGCACGACCGGTTCATGCTCCAACTCACCGTCGGGTCACTCCCGCACGACCGCGTTCTGCGCGCCATCGAGCTGCTCGGCACCGAGGTCGCCCCACGGGTACGCGCGGAACTGGGGACGGCCGAAGGCTGATTCCACCTTGCCGCAGCCCCCGTCGGCACATACCGATAAGGACTGCAGCTTCAAGACGGATTCCGGGCGCGTCGCCCGGACCTCCCAAACCCGGATCAACGACATGCTTCGCAGCTCTCTCACGCGCGCGGCGCTCCTGCTCGTCGTCGCACTGGTGCTTCTGCCCACGACCCCCCTCGCGGCCCAGGTCCCCTCGGACACCCCGTGGGGTCGCACTCTCGACCACGAGGACTACGACGTCTGGAACCGGATCGGGAACCAGACCATCTCGCCGGACGGCGCCTGGATCGCATACCGGATCATCCCGGGCGGCGACGACGCGTGGGCGATGCTCCACCTGAAGAACGTCGAGAGCGGCTCCAGCATGACCATCCCGGGTGGGGACGACCCGACCTTCACGGACGACTCCCGCTTCCTCGTGACCCGCGTCGAGCCCGACCCGGCCGTGGTCGATTCGCTCGAGACACTGGCCGAGGACGATGATGACGTCGTGGTGCCGCAGGCGGAGCTGCAGGTGGTCCCGCTGGAGGAGGTCTTCCAGAACCCCCTGAACCTCGACGCCGTCGTGACCTTCCCCGACATCGACGACTTCCAGGTGCCCGGCGAGGGTGCCTCCGTGGTCGCCATGCGCATGACGGTAGACGAAGAGGACGAGTCCGAGGAGACCGACGAGGAGACCCCCGAAGAGACCGAGGAGGAGGGCGACGAAGACGAGGCGGACGACGAGGACGACGGTCAGCCGCTGCTCGTGGTGCGCCTCACGGGGGACATGACGCCGGTCCGGGTGGACGACGTGACCTCGTACTCCTTCACGCACGAGGGAGCCGAGCTCTACTACGCCACCAACGACGACGCCGACACCGACGGGGTCTACCGCATGGACGTCGGGAGCGGCGCTTCGACCGCGCTGCTCTCCGGCCGTGGCCGCTACCTCGAGATGGCTGTCTCCACGGGGGACGACGGGACGGGCGCCGTCGCCTTCCTGAGTGACGTGCAGGATGTCGCCGCGGGCGCCGACATGGCCGGAATGGCCGTCTACGTGGCGGAAGCCGGAGACGACACCGCGAGGCTCCTGGTCGAGACGACGACGGGGGCGTTCCCCGGCGGGTGGGGTGTGAGCGAGCACGGCAACGTGCGTTTCTCCGACGCCGGCACCCGCGTGTTCTTCGGCACCCGGCCCCTGCCGGAGCCTGAGCCGGAGGAGGACGAGGACGCCGACGACGAAGAGGCGGAGGTCGAGGTCGACGTCTGGAACTGGAAGGACGACTACCTCCAGCCGATGCAGCTCCTTCAGGCGCGAGGATACGACGAGCGGACCTGGGAGGCTGCGGCCCGCGTCGACGGCGGCGGCGTCGTGCAGCTCGAGGACGAGTACTTCGAGAACACGCAGATCGCCGACGGCGGCGACGGCATGGTGGCGATCAGCCGCGTCAGCCAGCCGTACCGCCAGCTCATCTCGTGGGACGACAGCTACTACGACTTCCACCTGCTCGACGTCGAGACCGGTGAGCGTGAACTCGTCATCGAGAAGCTCAACTCGAACGTCTCCTTCGTGCCGGGCACCCACGACCTCGTCTGGTGGGACGGCGGCGAGCGGCACTGGTTCCACATGGACCGGGAGAGGCGAGCGATCGCCAACCTCACCGCCGACCTCCCCTTCCCCGTCTACAACGAGCTCGACGACCGGCCGCAGGACCCCGGCACGTACGGGACGCCGGGATGGACGGAGGACGGAGAGTTCATCGTGTACGACAAGTACGACATCTGGATGGTCGATCCCGATGGAGGCCAGCCGCGCAATCTCACGGAAGGTGCAGGACGGTCGAACCGGATCGAGTTCCGCTATCAGCCCGTCGAGTTCGGCGACGAGTTCGTCCCGACCGATGGTGACGTCTACCTCAGCGCGTTCGGTGAACTGACCAAGAACGAGGGCTGGTTTCGCGACGACTTCGGGGGATCCGACGAGCCCGAGGAACTGGTCTTCACCGCCCACGCCTTCGGTTTTCCGCAGAAGGCGGAAGACGATGACCGCTTCCTGCTCACACGGGAGACCTTCCGGGAGTACCCGGATCTGTACACGACCGACGGCTCGCTCGCCTCGTTCGAGCGCCACACGGACGCGAACCCGCAGCAGGACGAGTATCGCTGGGGGACCGCCGAGATCTACGAGTGGACGTCGGCCGACGGGATCCCGCTGCAGGGCATCCTCTACAAGCCCGACGGCTTCGATCCGAACGAGGAGTACCCGATGATGGTGTACTTCTACGAGCGCAGCTCGGACGGCATCCACAACTACTACACACCGTCGGCGGGCTCCAGCTCGATCAACCGCTCGTTCTACGTGAGCCGGGGCTATCTCCTGTTCGTACCGGACATCCCCTACGAGATCGGATTCCCGGGCGAAAGCGCCGAGGACGCGGTGATCCCCGGAGTCCTCGGGCTGATCGACGAGGGCTTCGTCGACGCCGATCGGGTGGGCGTCCAGGGTCACTCCTGGGGTGGATACCAGATCTCCCACATGATCACGCGCTCGGACATCTTCGCGGCGGCCGAGGCCGGCGCACCCGTCGTGAACATGACGAGCGCCTACGGCGGGATCCGCTGGGCCTCGGGCATGAGCCGCGCCTTCCAGTACGAGAAGACCCAGAGCCGCATCGGCGGAACGCTCTGGGACGCGCACCAGAAGTACATCGAGAACTCGCCCCTCTTCTTCGTCGACAAGATCAACACGCCACTCCTCATGATGCACAACGACGAGGACGGCGCGGTGCCGTGGTACCAGGGCATCGAGATGTTCAGCGCGATGCGGCGGCTCCAGAAGCCCGTCTGGATGCTGAACTACAACGGCGAGGCGCACGGATTGCGGCAGGACGCCAACCAGCACGACTGGGCGATCCGCATGCAGCAGTTCTTCGACCACTACCTGGTGGATGCCCCCGCCCCCGTCTGGATGGAGGAGGGCGTGCCGGCCGAGATGAAGGGCAAGACACTCGGCCTCGAGCTCATCACCGGGCCGATCACGATGGAGGAGCAGGAGGGCGGGTCCAGCTGAGCGGTCCAGCCCCGACCGACGGCCACGCCGGAGAGTCCGCGGCGACCCCGCCCCCGATCCGGGTCTCGCGTGACCTGGTCGTTCGCGAGACGGTCGCCGCGCGTCCCCATCGGTCGCGCGGCTTCCGCCTGGACGTGGAGTCGCTGGACGGCACCACCGTCGTGCACCACTACGGGCACGGTGGTGGCGGCTTCTCCCTCTCGTGGGGAACCGGCGAGATGGCGGTCGGCCTGCTCGATGCGCTCGACGCCACGCCGGCTCGCACTCCGGTCGCCGTGCTCGGCGCCGGCTCGGTCGGGCTCGCGACGGCGCGCCTCCTGCAGGAGCGGGGCCACGAGGTCGAGATCCTTTCCGCCGACCCGATCGACGCCACCACCTCGGCCGTGGCCGGCGCGAGCTGGTACCCGGTCGGCGTGTTCGCGGGAGCTCCGACGACGGAGGCCCGGGGTGCGGTGTTCGAGGATGCCGCCCGGCGTTCCCACGCCCGATTCGCCGCC
>DATFJS010000239.1:0-2718 GCA_035269045.1 Longimicrobiales bacterium
GTCTCCGGCACCGCTCAGCACGGCGAACTCGAGCGTCACGTCGGCCTCGGTGGTGGAAAGCCCGACCGTCGCTGCGGCTTCGGCGAGAGGCAGGCTCTCGCCCAGTTCCTCGAGGGAGTCCGCCATCGTGAGGAGATCGAGCTCCGAGTCGTCGGTACGGCGATGCGGGATGAGGATGTGTCGCGCAGTCACGGAATCCTGCCCCCAGCGCTCGGTCACCTCGATGATGTGGTTGCCGAAGCGGCTCACCACGGGCCCGAAGGGCTCACCCACCGGGCCGGCGAAGACGGCCGAATCGAAGGCCGGAACCATGTCGCCGGGTCCGAACGTGCCGAGATCGCCGCCCCGCGCGGCGGTCGCGTCGTCGGACGACTCGATGGCCGCAGCGTCCTCGAACGTCTCGTCGCCCGCGCGGATCGACTCGAGGATGTCGGTGGCCCTCTGATACTGCGCCAAGGTGTCGGCCGGCGTGGGCGTCTTGTCGAGGATCGTCGCGATCACGCGAGCGCGAGCGGGCTGCTCGAACTCGTCCTGATTCGCGTCGTAGTAGGCCTGGATGTCGGCGTCCGTCACCGTGACCTCGTCGTCCGCGATCCGCGTCGAGGGATCGAGCGGGATGAAACGCACCTCGATGGTCTCCTGCTGGTCGCGCCAGCGGCGCCACAGTTCCTGGTCGGTGACGTACACGCCCGCGGAGACCTGCCGGAGCAGCTTCGACCGCGGAATGACGTCCCGGTAGTAGGACTCGAGCTGGAGGAGGAACCCCTCGGGCTGCGAGGCCAGGAACTGCTGGTACTTCTGGATGTCGAACTGGCCGTTCGTCTGGAGGGAGGGCTCCGAGAGGAACTGGGGGGGCGGGTTGAACTGCGCCGCCGACCGGATCTCCTCGTCCGACACCCGAATCCCGCGACGGTCCAGCTCCTGCTCGATGAGGATCTGCGTCACGATCTCGTTGAACGCCTGATCCTCGAGCTCCTTGATCTGGAGCGACGTCAGGGGCGGCTCCTGCTGCGCCTGCGCCTGGGAGTAGAGGTTCTGGTAGACGAGGTTGTACTGGTCGGACCGGACCGACTCGCCGTTGACGAGCCCGATCTGGCCACCACCCGCGGCACTGCGTCCGCTGGCGTCCATTCCCCATTCGAAGAGCATCAGTGCCGCGAAGGCGAGCGCCGTCGCGATCATGATGATCTTCGTGTTTCTCCTCATCTGCGCCATTACCAGCATGGGCACTGCTCCTCGGGGGTCGTGCGGGACCGCTCGGATTCCATTGTGTCGTCGGCGACTTCGGCGGGTGCGAAGCAGCCGGTTCGGGTAGCCTGAAAAGCTAACCGCGTCCGGAGGCCCTCTCAACCGAGTCCGCGAGGGTGAGTCCCCGGTCGTCGAACGGGGCGGGGGTGGGGTCGATGGGGCGGAGTCGCGTTGACACTGGTTTCCAAGGCCGCCTATCTTCACCGACTCGGCCCCGAATCACCCTGAAATAACGCAGGAATCCCCGGTGTCCGAAGCCCTCCAGCAAGAAATTCGACACCTCCGGACCCTCGAGGGATCCGCGCGGGACCCCCGCGATCGGATCTTCCTCCCGCTCGCGGACGCCCATCTCCGTCTCGGAGAGCTGGACCGGGCGCGGGAGCTCCTCGAGGACGGACTCACCCGGCATCCCGACTTCGTGAGCGGCCATGTCCTCATGGCCCGGCTGCACGAGGAGGAGCGCGATCTGGACCAGGCCGAAGAGCGCTGGGCCACCGCCCGGAGGCTCGACCCGCAGAACGCCGACGTCCTTCTGGCGCTCGGGCGAATCCTGGTGGGCCGGGGGGAGAGTCTCGGCGGTCAGCTCGTCCTGAAGGCCCGGGCGATGGATCCGACCGCGGGCGGCCAGGAGCCCGACGCGGATCTCGTGTCCATCTCCGACCTCGCGCCGGGACTGCCCGCCGAGGTGCCCGTCGTGTCCATCGCCGATCTCGCGCCGGACGTCGAACCGGACGTCGTGTCGATCGCCGACCTCGCTCCCACCGACGTCGTGCCCGCCCCCACGCCGACCGTCGAGGCCGCGGCCGTCGAGGTCGATGCTGTCGACCACGATGCCGTCGAGTTCGATGCTGTCGAGGACGATGCCGTCGAGGACGATGCCCCCAGGGACGATCTCGCCCGGGACGCATCCCCCGAGGCCGATCCTGCGGAGACAGGCCCCCAATCGGCCGGGCCGGAGATCGATGTCGCTGCGATCGACACCGACGTGGCCGAGTCGGATGTGGACGTGGTGATGACGGAGGTGGCGGATGCCGAAGTGGCCCATGCCGAGGGGGATCACGCCGCGGTGGATGGCGGGGGGATGGTCGAGATGGAACCGGACACCGCCGGGGATGGACGCGTCGTGACCCGCACGCTCGCGGAGCTCTTCGCGGCGCAGGGGCAGCGCGAACGCGCGGTCGAGATGTACGAGGAACTCGTGTCGCGGACGCCGGGCGACGATTCCCTGCGCGCCCGGCTCACGGAGCTTCGGAGCGACGAGTGGGACGCGGCGGGCGCGCAGGACGAGGCCCCCGCGGATGCCGAACCCGTACCCGACATTCTCGAGGTACCGGCCGAAGCCGACGCGGCGGACGAGGAGGAGTTCGACCCCCGACTGTCGCCCGCGGCGCCCGAGCCGGAGGTGTCCACACCGTTCGCCTGGACGGCGTCGGGCGAGGCCGAGGACGACGCACCCGACGCGGCGGAGTC
>DATFJS010000240.1:0-7992 GCA_035269045.1 Longimicrobiales bacterium
CGCCTGCACCAGGCCCAGACGGGCGATGCTCAGCCAGCCGAGGCCACGAGGCGGCTCCGTGGCGTCGAGCGTTTCCGGTGCCGGGCGAAGGGCGGTGGTGGCCGACGTCATCCCAGAATCCCTCCACGCAGCGCGAACGCCGTGACCATCATGCCGGTCACGAACACGGGCACACCGAACGCGCTCATCCAGAGCGCCCGGGCGGCAGTGGGTTCGTCGATCAGACGACGGAGCATGAAGGCCTGGACCCCCATGAGCCCCGCCACGATCAGTGCGGCGATCGGTGCGCCCCAGTACGCCAGAAGGCCGACGACGACGAGCTGCGGGAGGAGCATCGCCCATGTCGCGGCCTTCGCCGCCCCACGGGGACCCAGAAGTGCCGGGATCGAATCGATCCCCATCCGGAGGTCTCCCTCGCGCGACTTGAAGTCGTTCAGCGTCATGATCCCGTGCGCCCCGAGCGAGTAGAGGAGCGCGAAGGCGAAGACTTCCAGCGGCGGTCGCCCGCCCCCGAGCGCGACGGCCGCGCCCGTGATCCAGGCGAGGCCTTCGTAGGAGATGCCGACGGCGAGATTGCCGATCCAGCCGTTCTGCTTGAAGCGGAAGGGCGGCATGCTGTAGCCCCACGCGAAGACGAGTGCGGCGGCCGTGGCGATGAAGCCCCAGCGACCGAGCCCGAGACCCGCGACGAGCGAGACGCACGTCCAGAGCACCGCGAGCGCGAGTCCCCAGCGCCCCGGGATGCGTCCGGACGGGATCGGCCGATCGGGCTCGTTGAGCGCGTCGACGTCTCGGTCGTACCAGTCATTCACAGCCTGGCTCGAGGCACACACGAGAGGACCGGCCACGACCAGTCCCCACACGATCTGCGCCCACGAGGTCCCCGCGCCGGCCGTCGAGACGGCTCCGCAGGCGAAGGCCCACATGGGCGGAAACCAGGTCACCGGCTTGAACAGCTCGAGCACGGCGCGCGGCTCCGGAAGCCTCCCGGAGCTGGTCTCCTTCTTCATTCCTGAGTGTAACGTTTGACTTACATTACTCATTGTCAAGCAGATTTGACACTCTGGTGTATTCGAAAGCCCCCGGCGGCGTCCGCCGGGGGCAGTCACGTCAGGTCAGTCGTCGCTCGGATCGATGTTGTATCGCTTCAGTTTCGTATAGAGACTCTGGCGGCTCAGGCCCAGCAGTTCCGCCGCAGCGGTACGGTTGTGGCCGGTCAGATCGAGCGCCGCGTCGATGAAGTGGAGCTCGACCAGGCCGACCGTATCGTCGACCAGCTGCTTGAGGGACACCTCCCCCACGCGAGTCGAAAGCCGCTTCACGGCGGCGTCCAGCGCCCGCTCGGGGTCCTCTTCCCGGGACGGAATGCGCCGGCCGACGTCCCGCAGCGTGATCCCCATGCAGGGCTCCTCACTGTCGAGCGCCGCCACTCCGGAGACCTCGACCGGTGTGTTGAGCCCCTGCTCCCCCTGGACTTCCGTGGGGAAGAGTCGGATCTGGCCGCGGTTCGTGAGGTTGTTGAGCAGGACCGTCAGATCGGCGCCGGGGCGCCCCAGCCACGTCGCCAGACTCCGACCGACGAGCGCCTGATCGCTGCCGACCTGGGCCATGTCGATGAAGGCGTCGTTCGCGTAGAGGATGACGCCCTCGTCGTCGGTGACCACGAACCCGTCCGGCGAACTCCCGAGCAGCGACATCACGTCGATGCTGGACACTTCCTCCGTGGAGGTATCGACATCGGAACCCACGAAGCGTACCAGAAGCGTGCGGGTGCCGTCGAAGCGGACCGCGGACACCGTCAGGTCGTAGGTCGTGGAGCTGTCGCCGACCCGGGCCGCGACCCGAGCACGGTCCCGTGTGCCCGCGGCGACCTGGCGCAGTTCGTCGACGAAGGTCTCGCGCGCGCGATCATCCCACGTCGGGCCCACGCGCACGCGCTGCGGGGGAAAGCCGACACCCACGAGCTTGGAGGCCGAGGAGCCCAGGAGCCCGCCGGCGGCGTTGTTCGCGTCGGTGACCCGCAGGTCCTCCGCCTTCACCAGGAAGACCGGCTCACTCGACTGCTGGAAGAGGATCCGGTAGCGCGCCTCTGCCTGACGCACGTGCCAGTACTCCGTCTCCATCGTCTGCTGCGCCTCGACCAGCTGTCGCTGCAGGTTCGCGAGCGCGGACAGATTGCGACCGACGGCGAGAAGCTGCCCGGGCGACCCGAACCGAACGAGGGTGTAGCCGACGGGAACGTCGTCCCCCCCGGACACCGGGTGGTTCAGCTGGCGAAACTTGGAGACCCCCGAATCGATCGCCTCTTCCAGCATCCGCTCGAGCTTGGGCCGAGTGGAGCTGGTGACGGTGTCACGCCACGGGCGCCCCCTCCAGTTCTCCGCGCCCTCCACCGGGTCCGTGCCGTTGATCTGATCGACGACGATCCCGTTGAGGTCGAGCACCAAAGCCTGATCCACCGTGGCTCGAAGAATGTTGGGGACTTCGGCGGCATCCAGCGCCGCCGTCCAGTCCGGTCCGGTCATTCTCTTGCGGCTGACTTCGGCGTGTTCCACCCGGATCTCCTCTATGCCCGTCGGGCTACAGGTCGGCTGAGATGGCCGACCATTTCTTGAATTAGGCCTTGTGCGGATGCGGCATCTTCCGCCCATCCGTCCGCCCCGATCACTCGGATCAGCGCGGGATCTTCCCGGAAGGCGGCGCCTCCCACGATGATGCTCGCCTGCGGGGCCTGGTCACGGAGTCGCCGCACCATCATCTCGGCGGCGGCCGCTTCCTCAGTCCGTGCGACCGACAGGGCGATGACGTCGTATCCGTAGGGGTCGATCCCGGGCACGAACGGTTCACCGAGCGCCACGTCGCACCCCGCATTCGACAGCATCTCCGCCACCATCAGGCAGCCGAGCGTGTGCTGCGCGTGCGGGAGCCCGGTCACGAGCACCCGCACCTCATCGCCGGACGTCCCATACCGGAACTGGCTCGCCAGCCGCCGGATCGCCCGCTGCAGCCGGTTGCAGACCACGGTGACCTCGATGAAGTCGCACTCGTCTTCCTCCCAGAGCTCGCCCATCCGGCGAGCCACGGGTGCCAGAAGTTCCGCGAGCACGCACTCGACCGTGTCCCCACGTTCGACGGCGTCGACCAGGAAGGCCCGCACCTTCTCGTCGGGATCGTCCTCACGGACCAGCCCGAGGAATTCATCGAAGGCGGGGTGCTCCATCGAACTCTCCGCACGAGCGATGAAGGACGGGGGCACCGGACCCGCGTTGTGGGTCAGCAGCAGTCTCGGAAGCAATTCGCCCTCGACCATGCGGCGGACTCGATTCCGAGCGCGGGTCTGGTCGCGAGGGGAGGACGGGGAGGGATGCCCAGGGGCGTCCAGTTCACGCATGGCCTGCCTCCGTGTGGGAGGAATGGTTGCGATGTCGACGTACCCGGCACCGCTGTTTCCCTCACACTGCGTGTCCAGTCTGCTTGACGCAAGGCAGATGCCGCGGCTCGCCGGGCTACGCGTGTGGTTCATCCGATGACTACACACCCACAATTACACGCCGGAGGGGTATGCGTCAACAATTCTTGACAACCGGGGGTGTCAAGCATCATTGATGGTATGAACGTGCGGGGTTGGCCGCCTCGCGCATACGGCGCACCAGTACAGGGGATTTCCCGCATCGTGTCCATATCATCCTCGATCATCGACCCCCCGATGGGATCGACACCGTCGAGCGGCGGGCTCTACACACCGGAGCAGCGGCAACGGCGGGATGCGTCCCGCTGGACGCTCGTGCAGGGCATTCTCGCCCCGCTCCAGTTTCTCGTCATGCTCGTGTCCGCGGGCCTGATCTTCTACTCGCTGCGGACGGGTGCCGCGGTGTTCTGGGCGGACGCCTCGGTGGTTCTCAAGACCCTCCTGCTCCTCACCATCATGGTGACCGGCTCGCTCTGGGAGCACGACGTCTTCGGAAAGTACCTCTTCGCCGCGGCCTTCTTCTGGGAGGACGTGGTGAGCATGGGCGTCATCGTCCTGCACCTCGCCTACATGGTCGCGCTGGTCGGGAGCCTCGGCACGACGGAACAGAGGCTCGTCCTCGCTCTGGTGGCATACGCGGCGTACGGCGTGAACGCGATCCAGTTCGTGCTGAAGCTGCGCCGGGCGCGCCTCGACGCACGCCTCGAGACACAGAAGGCCGCCGCATGAGCACCCCCCTCCCGATGGCCGAGACGGAAGCCTGCGATGCTCCCGTGCTCAAGGAGCGCGGTCAGCACGAGGTCTTCTGTGGACTCACCGGCATCCTCTGGCTGCACCGGAAGATGCAGGACGCCTTCTTCCTCATCGTGGGATCGCGGACGTGCGCCCACCTCATGCAGTCCGCGGCCGGCGTCATGATCTTCGCCCAGCCGCGGTTCGGTACCGCCGTGATCGAGGAGAAGGATCTGGCGGGCATGGCCGACATGAACGCCGAACTCGACCGCGTCGTCGGACGTCTTCTCGCGCGTCGACCGGAGCTGAAGACGATCTTCCTCGTGGGTTCCTGCCCGTCCGAGGTGATCAAGCTCGATCTGAACCGCGCATCGGAGCGGCTCACCGGGCTGCACGGTCCGGACATCCGTTTCGCGCACTACTCCGGGTCGGGCATCGAGACGACGTTCACGCAGGGGGAGGACGCCTGCCTCAACTCGCTCGTGCCCTCGATGCCGGAGAAGGAGGACGACACGCCCGATCTGCTCGTGGTCGGGACGCTCGCCGAGGTCGTGGAGCAGCAGATGCTCCGGATCTTCGATCAGATCGGACTCGGTCCGGTGCGCTTCCTGCCCGGCAAGTCCTCCCGTGAACTCCCCCCCGTGGGCGAGGGCACGCGGATCCTCATGGCGCAGCCGTGGGTGGACGAGACCGTCCGCTCGCTGCAGAGTCGAGGCGCGGAGCTCATCCCCGCCGCCTTCCCCTACGGCGCCGAGGGCACCGAGGCCTGGATTCGCGCGGCCGCCCGCCGCTGGGGCATCGACGACGCGAAGGTCGACGCCGCGGTCGCGGGCCCGAAAGCCCGCGCCCACACGGCGATGGCACGGCATCGCGAGCAGCTCGAGGGCAAGAGCGTCTTCCTCTTCCCCGATTCGCAGGGAGAGCTCCCGATGGCCCGCTTCCTCTCGCGTGAACTCGGGATGAGGCTGATCGAGGTCGGTACACCCCACCTCGATCGCGCGCACATGCAGGCCGAGCTGGACCTGCTGGGTCCCGACGTGAAGCTCTCGGAGGGTCAGGACGTCGACCGGCAGCTCGATCGCTGCCGCGCCGAGCGCCCCGATCTCACCGTCTGCGGCATGGGACTGGCGAATCCGCTGGAGGCGGAAGGTCTCCGTACCAAGTGGTCGATCGAACTCGTGTTCACCCCGGTCCAGGGCTTCGAGCAGGCCGGTGACCTCGCCGAGCTCTTCAATCGCCCCCTCGACCGCCAGCGGCGGCTGAGGTTCGGATGAAGCTGACCGTCTGGACGTACGAGGGCCCTCCCCATGTCGGCGCGATGCGCGTGGTCACGGGCATGAAGAACGTCCACTACGTGCTGCACGCCCCGCAGGGCGACACCTACGCCGATCTGCTCTTCACGATGATCGAGCGGCGGGACCACCGTCCGCCCGTGACGTACACGACCTTCCAGGCACGTGACCTCGGCGGCGATACCGCGAACATCGTGAAGACGGCGATCGCGGACGCCTACGAGCGATTCAAGCCGGACACGCTCGTCGTCGGCGCCTCCTGCACCGCGGAGCTCATCCAGGACGACCCGGGCGGCCTCGCCGAGCGGCTCGACCTGCCGGTTCCCGTCGTGTCCCTGGAGCTTCCCGCCTACCAGCGGAAGGAGAACTGGGGCGCCGCCGAGACCTTCTACCAGATGGTCCGGACGCTCACCCTGCACCGGGCGCCCGAGCGTGGAGAGACGTTCGAGCGCGAGGCGCGCGCGGACTCCGACGGGAGCTCGCGTCCCCGAGTGAACCTGCTCGGCCCCACCGCCCTCGGCTTCCGGCACCGCGACGACATCACCGAGATCACGCGTCTCCTCGAGCGCATGGGCGTCGGCATCAACGTCGTCGCGCCGATGGGTGCGACCCCGCACGACCTGGTCCGCATCCCCGACGCGGACGCCAATGTGGTGATGTATCCGGAGACGGCCGAGACGGCGGTCCGCTGGCTCGAGCGCACCTTCCAGCAGCCCTACACGAAGGTCGTTCCCATCGGGATCGGGGCCACCCGCGACTTCGTGAACGAGGTGGCGGAGATGCTCGGCATCGACCCGGAGCCCGGCCTCGCCGCCATCCAGTCGAACATGCCGTGGTGGTCGAAGTCGATCGACTCCACCTACCTGACCGGAAAGCGCGTCTTCGTCTTCGGAGACGCGAGCCACGCCGTCGCCGCCGCCCGCGTGGCCGCGGAGGAGATGGGGTTCGAAGTGGTCGGCCTCGGGACGTACCAGCGCGAGTTCGCGCGGGACATCCGGAAGGCCGCCAAGCTCTACGACGTGGAGCCGCTCATCAGCGACGACCACCTCGAGGTGGAGGAGGCCATCGAGGCCGCCGCCCCCGAGCTGGTGCTCGGCACGCAGATGGAGCGCCACATCGCCAAGCGTCTCGGCGTGTTCTGCGCGGTGATCTCCGCGCCGGTCCACGTCCAGGACTTCCCCGCGCGCTACTCCCCCCAGATGGGCCCGGAGGGCGCGAACGTACTGTTCGACACATGGGTGCACCCGCTCGTCATGGGCCTCGAGGAGCATCTCCTCGGGCTGTTCCAGGACGATTTCGAGTTCACCGACGGCGTCGGGCCCTCACACCTGCATACCGGTACGGTATCGCACACTGGAACCACGTCGCACGAAGGGCAGGCCACCGGAGAGGACACGCTCCGGACGCCCGACGTGCCGGAACCCGTGGTCGCCCGCGCATCGGGCGATATCGAGTGGCTCGACGCCGCCGAGAAGGAGTTGAAGCGGATCCCGTTCTTCGTGCGCGGCAAGGCGCGCAGGAACACCGAGAAGTACGCGCTCGATCAGGGACTCGACGCCATCAGCGTCGACGTCCTGTACGAGGCCAAGGCGCACTTCGGGAACCGCTGATGGGCCGGCGACGCGCTTCCCCCGTCACGACGCGCCCGAACCGGGTCACGATCGTGACGCTCGACAACCACCTGGTGGGCACACTCCACCGGGCGGCCGAGACGCTGGGAGAGCGCGGATTCGACCTCGATGTCCGGGTCCACGTGGCCGGCGACTGGGGAGAGCCGGCCGAACTCGACCGCATGGCGGAGGACGTCGCGACCAGCCGACTCGTGCTGGTCGGACAGATCTTCCTGCAGGAACACGTCGACATCGTGAAGCCGCTCCTCGAGGACGCACCCGAGGGGCAGATGTGCGGCGTCCTGATGTCGAACGGCGAACTCACGCCCTTCATGCGGCTGGGTTCGTTCTCACCCGGCGATCCCGCCGAGCAGGGCCGTTTCTCCGCCTCGCGGATCCTCGCGAAGCTGCGGGGGAGGTCGAGCAGTGGACGCGACTCGGCCAAGAAGCAGCTCAAGAGCCTCCGGCGCGCCCGGAAGCTCCTGCGGTTCGTGCCCGGCTCGGCGCAGGACGTCCGCGCATATCTCCTCTGCCTCGAGGCGTGGCTGAGCGGGTCCGGCAGCAACATCACGGAGATGCTCAGCCTGCTGGCCGCGCGCTACCTGCCGGACGCCGCGCCCGACGCGACGAAGGCGACGGTCCCGGACCTCGAGACCTACCCCGACACCGGGCTCTACCACCCCGACCTGCCGGGCTACGGGATCACCGAGGAACTCGGCGACCTTCCCGCCCCGAAGAAGCCCCTCGGCACCGTGGGCCTCATCGTCGGGCGCTCGTACGTTCTCGCCGGCAACGCGGCCCACTACGACGCCGTGATCCGCGCCCTCGAGGCACGCGGCCTCGCGGTGCGGGCGGCGTTCGCCGCCGGCCTCGACGCACGCGAGCCCAT
>DATFJS010000241.1:0-20030 GCA_035269045.1 Longimicrobiales bacterium
AGAAGAACAGGGTGATCTTCATGATCCCCTGATGGACCAGATGCACGATCCCCCCGACATGGGCCGCGGGCGCCATCAGCGCTACGCCCAGGGCGATGTAGGCGAGCTGGCTGACCGTGCTGAACGCCAGGAGGCGCTTCAGGTCGTCCTGGCCCAGCGCCCGGAGCGAGCCGTAGATGATCGTGAATACCGCCAGGCCCACCACGAGCTGGGCCATCCCCAGCTCGGCGGCGACCTCGATCCCGAACACCGAATGGAGGAGGCGGATCACGCCGAAGGCGCCCGCCTTCACCACCGCGACGGCGTGCAGGAGCGCGCTCACCGGAGCCGGAGCCACCATGGCCACCGGAAGCCAGCCGTGGACCGGGAAGAAGGCCGCCTTGACCGAGAAACCCGCCAGGAGGAGGAGGAAGACGACGGTGTATCGGACCGGTGCCGTGGCGACCGCGGTCGGATCCACGACCCCACCGGACACGAACTCGACCGTCCCCGCCACGACGTGGAGCGAGACGGCGCCGAGGATCAGGAAGGCGCCGGCGGTGAAGGTGTAGATCAGATAGACGCGCCCGGCACGGACCGCCTTCTCCGTGCCCCGGTGCACCACCAGGGGATACGTCGTCCAGGTGAGCGCTTCGTAGAAGATGACGAAGGTGAAGAGGTCTCCGGCCATGGCCAGGCCGGTGGCAGCCGTCACGCAGAGGCTGAAGAAGGCGAAGAAGCGGGTCCGGTTCGGTGAGTCCTCCAGGTACCCGATGGCGTAGACGGTGGTGACCAGCCAGAGGACGGCCGAGAGGGTGACGAAGAGGAGGGCGAGGGAATCACCGACGAGGGAGAGCTCGAAGCCGGGGAGTACCTGCAGGGTCCACTCGTACTCGGCGCCCAGCGGCACGCCCAGGAGCATGAGCCCCACCAGGACGACCTTGAGGACGGCCCCGAGGAGGTTCAGCGAGTTCCGGAGGCGTACCTGTTCCTCGGCCAGGAACATGATGATGACACCGGGCACCAGGGAGCTCAGGACCACCAGGAGCGGGAGCTCGCTCCATCCCACCACCGCGGGGCCGAGCGCCTCGATCACGAGCCCTCCGTCAGCGCCATGGGGCGAAGCCGCCCACCGAGAGGAGCTCCAGGACCTCCACGGCCCGGAGCCCGAGGATCACCGCCAGGACCGCCAGGCCCAGGGCCGCCCACTCCATCCTCCGGGGGACGCTGCGAAACGACGCCGGCTCGCGCTCCACGTCCAGAGCGTAGCGAGCCACCAGCAGGACGTAGGCGAGGGTCAGGAGACCCCCGACCACGATCACCCCGGCCCAGAGCCAGCGGCCCGATTCCAGCGCCGCGGTCAGGAGAAGCCACTTGGCGACGAAGCCGCCCGACGGCGGGATCCCCGCCAGGCTGAGGCCGCCGATACCGAACGCGAGGAACGACATGGGAAGCCGGTGGGCCACCCCGGAGACCGCGCGGATGTCGTCGTCGGCGACCGCGTAGCTCATGCTTCCGGCGGCCATGAACATGGCGCCCTTGGCCAGGGCGTGGGAGAGGGCGTGATAGATGCCCCCGCTGAAGGCCGGGACGGACCACCCCCCTCCGCCCCCGAGCCCTTCCACCGGCGGAAGGAGGGGAAACATGATGAAGAGGTAGCCGAGCTGAGCCACGGTGGAATAGGCGATGAGGCGCTTGAGGCTCACCTGGCGCAGGGCGAGGAGCGATCCCCAGATGATCGCCGCCCCCCCCAGGACCCCGAGGACCACGAGGGCGGGCCGCCCGAGCGCGCCCCCGGGCATCCCAACGCCGTAGACGTGGAGCCAGAGGCGTGCCAGGACGTAGAAGGACGCCTTTACCACCAGGGCCGAGAGAAGGGCGCTCGCGGGAGCGGGAGCCGCGGCGTGGGCAGGGGGAAGCCAGGCATGGAGGGGGAAGAGTGCGGTCTTCGCGGCCAGCCCGACCGTCATGACCGCGAGCGCCCAGATCGCCGGGGTCCCCGATGGCTCCAGCGCCCCCAGCCCCTCGAGAGAGAGGGTTCCGTAGCCGAGGTAGAGCAGCGCCACCCCGAAGAGGAACAGCAGGGAGCCGGTGAGGGAGACGAGGAGGTAGCGCATCCCCGCCTCCACGGCCTTGTTCGAGACGGCCAGGGTGACCAGGGCGGCCGACGACAGGCCCAGCATCTCCAGGGTGACATAGAGGTTGAAGAGGTCGGCCGAGAGATAGATGCCGTTCAGGGCCGTCCAGAGGAAGAGCCACAGTGGAGCGAAGAATCGGGCCCCCCGCCCCGCCGGCGACCGTTCCACCCGGGGATCCGCGGCATCGCCGAAATACGACGTCGCGTAGAAGCTGATCGCCGTCCCCACCACAGCCGTGGTGGCCAGCATGACGACGCTCAGGCCATCCACCCGGAGCTCGATCCCCAGGGGCTGACCCCATCCCCCCATGTGGTGACGGACAACGCCCCGCTCGAAGACGGTCCGCACCAGCGCCACAGCGGCGGAGCACGAGGCGAGCGCCCCCAGCGCGAGGCCGCCGAGAATGTGCCGCCGCCCGCCTCCGAGACTCACCACGGCGGCGGCCAGAGGGCCCACGATCGCCACTGTGGTCCAGAGCTCCGGGGCGTTCACGGAGCCTCCTCCGGCTCCGAGATCTCGAGGGAGTCCGGCCTCCCACCGGACTCCGAGAGATACGGCGCACCGGTACGGGACATCACGCGGAGCGCCATGCCCAGCGCCACCGCCGTGGCGCTCACGGCCACCACGATCCCGGTCAGAACCATGGCCTGGGGAACGGGATCGGCGCCCCCGTCCGGGAGGCGGGGTGCCCCCGCCACCAGCAGCAGGAAGATCCCGCTGCCCATGAAGTTCAACCCGAAGACCTTCCAGAAGAGGTGGGACCGGGCCAGGAGACCCAGGAGGCCGAGAAGGAACAGCCCTCCCCCCGCCAGGGCGTAGAGGATCGCGGCGTTCATTCGCCTTCCTCGGCCGCCCGGACCCGGGCCCCGCCGATCCCGACCGCCCGACCGAGAGGGTCTCCGGTCGGGTCCACGCGCTCCGGAGACGGCTCCGACTCGGGAAGCGCGGTGACATCCACGAAGAGCGCCGTAAGGATGACGGCGATGGACACGGTCAGGACGGCCTCCATGAGGAGGACGAAGGCGGGGGCCATGCCGTCGGGGTAGGCGAGGAACGAGCCGGTCCACGCCTGAGAGACCAGCCCTGCCAGGATCACGACCGCGAGGCCCGCCACCGCCAGGGCCCGGACCCGGGGATCCTCCGCCGTGACGGGACGGAGGATGCCACCGGCAGCCAGCAGGACCCCGATCCCGGCCAGCAGGGCGCCGGCCTGGAACGCCCCCCCGGGAGCCTCCGAGCCGACCCGCACCAGGTAGACCGCGGTGAGCCCGACCACCGGCACCACGAGGCGCGTGAACGCCCCGAGGACCCGGTCCGACCCGACGTCCTCCTCCAGCCTCGAGAATTCCCGACTCCCCCGGTCCATGGACCAGACCGCCACCAGGGCCACGACGAGGACCGCCACTTCCAGGAGGGTGTCGTACGCCCGGAAATTCAGAACGACACCGGTGACCGGATTGGAGATTCCGGTCTCGGCCAGGCGCTCTGCCACGCTCGACGGCAGGAGCGGCGCCCGGCCCGGAAGCGCCAGCAGGAGTACGGCGAAGCCGGCGGCGAGGGTCCCCACCACCACACCGAGGATGCGACGGCGCCATCGGGTCCCCGCAGGCTGGGCCCGGCTCGTCCGTCGGGCTCCCGCTCGGCCCTCCCTGCCCCAGCTCTCTTCCCGCTCGGAAAGCCGGCGGTAGGCGTACAGGATGAGCGCTCCGGTCACGCCGGTTCCGAGAGCCGCTTCGGCCAGCGCGAGGTCCGGCGCGCCCAGGCGGACCCAGACCAGCGAGAGGGTGAGGCCGAACCCGATGAAGAGCACCGTGGCCTCGAAGAGGTCCCGGGTGAGGACGACCCGCGCCGCCAGACCCAGGAGGAGGAGGACCAGGGCTCCGTCCAGTGCCCACGCCAGGCCGGTCACGCTCCTTCCCTCCCCACTCCATCGGCCGCGCTGCACCCCGGGCCCGTTCTGGGCTCGATCCGGCGGTGGAGCGAGTCCCGGGCCAGGAGATGGCAGACCGTGGCCGCGGCCACGAGGGCCAGAAGCCAGATGAGCAGAAGCTGGAGCCGCTCGGACCACTCCGCGGGCTGAAGGGAGAGCCCGAGCACCACCAGCCCGAGGCCCAGGTTGTCCGCCTTGGTGATGGCGTGGAGTCGGCAGTAGACGTCCGGGAATCGGAGGAGCCCCACCGTACCCGCCAGGAAGAAGAACCCACCCGCCACCAGGAGCGCACCCGAAAGGATCTGCATCACCCCCCCCGCGTCGAGGGCTCGTCCGAGTCGGATCCGCTGCTCCGGATCCATCCCGGCTTCACGAACGCCACCGAAACGACGGCGGCCAGAAGCACGAAGACCAGGGCCACATCGGCCAGAGCCGGCGCTTGCATGGCCCGGGAGAGGACGAGGAGGATCGCCGTGCCCGTGGTCCCGAAGAGCTGGGCCGCCACCATGCGGTCGGCGGGCGTGGGGCCGCGGACCACACGGACGAGCCCGGCCCCCAGCGTCAGGACCAGGAAGACGGCCAGCCCGGTGAGGAAGCCGCTCATCGGGCCGGGGACCGGAAGAGTCGGCCCACCCTCGTCTCCAGCGCGCGGACCTGGGCCTCGCTGCCGGGTCCCGCCGCGAGAAGGTGGACGACCAGAGTCTGTCCCCGCAGGTCGGCGCCGACGGTCCCGGGCATGAGGCTCAGGGCGTTGGTCAGGAAGATGCGGGCGGAATCGGAGGGAAGCGAGAGCTCGAGGTGGAGGACCGTCGGATTCAGCGGCATCGTCGGCCACAGGGCCCTGCGGCTGACGTCCCACCCTCCCCGTACCGACTGCCAGGCGAAGTACGGGAGGAACGCGAAGAGGCCGAGCGGACGGAACGCGCTCCTTCCGCCGCCCCCCATGAAACGGAACAGTGCCAGACCGAACGCCACCCCCACCGCACCGGCGACCAGCCCTTCGACGAGCGTCCCGGTCAGCGTCCACCAGATCGCGGTGAGAAACGCAGCGGGCGCCAGGACCCGTCGAAGCATGGAGGCACCTCCGGAAGGACGAGATACGATGCCCTTTACAAGGTACCGGGGGAGCGGCGGATGCGCCTCTCGAGGTTCAAGCCGCGCACGGCGTCGCGAACCTCGATCCGGATGATCTGGAGACCCCGGCCTCGGCCGGCGCCCGGTTCCCTACAGCACCCCCCGCAGGTACCGACCCGTCCAGCTCTCCTCGACCTCGGCGACCTCCTCCGGTCGCCCTTCCGCCACCAGCCGGCCACCTCCGATTCCCGCCTCGGGTCCCAGATCGACGATCCAGTCGCTCACCTTGATGAGATCGAGGTTGTGCTCGATGACGAGCACGGTGTGGCCCTGATCGACCAGCTTGTTCAGGACCGTCAGCAGCTTCGCCACATCCTCACCGGACAGCCCGGTGGTGGGCTCGTCGAGGAGGTAGAGGCGCTTGCCCTTCCCACCCGAGACACCTGCCAGTTCGCGGGCGATCTTGAGCCGCTGTGCCTCTCCCCCGGACAGCGTCGGGGCGGGCTGGCCGAGCCGGAGGTAGCCGAGGCCCACCTGCTGCAGATGCCAGAGCGTCTGCCCGAGCTTCCGCTCACGCATGAAGAAGCGGAGCGCCTCGTCGACCGTCATCTCCAGCACGTCGGCGATGTTCCTGCCCTCGAACTCGACCTCGAGCACCTCGGGCTTGTAGCGCGTCCCGTGGCACATGTCGCACGGGACGTACACGTCCGCCATGAAGACCATCTCGATCTCGACATGGCCGGCCCCCTTGCAGTCCTCGCACCGGCCACCCTTGGTGTTGAAGGAGAAGGTGCCGGGCTTGTAGCGACGCTTCCGGGAGAGCGCCTGGGAGGCGAACAGCTTCCGGATGTCGCCCCATGCCTTGAGGTAGGTGACCGGGTTGGAGCGCGGCGTGCGACCGATGGGAGACTGGTCCACCAGCACCACCTCGTCGATCCGCGACACGCCGTCGAGCCTGGCATAGCGCCCGACCGACTCGCCGAGGTGCTCCTTCGCGGTGGTGTCGCCGTCGCCGAGCTCCTTCTCGAGCGCGCGGTACAGCACGTCGTGCACGAGGGTGGACTTCCCCGAACCGGACACGCCGGTCACCGTCGTCAGCGTCCCGAGCGGAATCCGGAGGTCCACGCCCTCGACGTTGTGGAGCGTCGCGCCCTCGAGCTCGAGCCAGCCCCTGTCCGTGGGGCGGCGGGACGCAGGCACCTCGATCGCGCTCGCCCCCGAGAGGTATCGCCCCGTCGCCGTGTCCGCGCCCGCGAGCCCGCTCGGCGCGCCCTCGAACACGAGTTCCCCCCCGTTCTCCCCGGAGGCCGGCCCCAGCTCGATGATGTGGTCGGCGCGCTCGATCGCCTCGGTATCGTGCTCCACCACGACCACCGTATTGCCGGCGGTCCGGAGCTGCTCGAGCAGATCCAGCAGTCGCGAGGTGTCGCGCGGGTGCAGACCCACGGTGGGCTCGTCGAGCACGTAGAGAGTGTCCACGAGGGCCGAGCCCAGGGAGTTGGCGAGGTTGATGCGCTGCGCCTCGCCGCCCGAGAGGGTCCGCATCTGGCGACCGAGCGAGAGGTAGCCCAGGCCGACGTCGATCAGGAACCGGACCCGGGCCTCCAGCTCGCGCAGGATCGTCTCCGCGACCTTCTCCTCGAACCCGGACAGCTCGAGCCCCTCCAGCCACGGCTTCAGCTCGTCCAGCGGGAGCTCGGACACGCGCCCGATGGTCCACCCGGAGACGTGCACCCACGTCGCCTCCTTTCGCACCCGCGCGCCGTCGCACTCCTCGCAGTTCACCGGTGACTGGTACTGCCGCAGGAAGACGCGGATGTACTGCTTGTAGCGCTTCTTCTCGCGGCTCTTCAGGAAGGGGAGCACGCCCTGGAAGGCAGGGATGTCCCCGTCCTTCTTCGCGCCGTGCAGCACCTTCTCGCGGAAGTCGTCGGGGAGGTCCTTCCACGGCTTGTAGAGCGAAATCTCGTGGTCGAGCGCGAAGGCGCGGAGCCTGTCCCGCTCCTTGTTGTAGCGGGGCTTCGTCCAGGGGTCGACGGCCCCCTCGTCGATGGACCGGTCGGGACTCGGGATGATCAGGTCCAGATCGTACTCCAGCGTGGCGCCGAAGCCGGTGCAGGTCGGGCAGGACCCGTACGGATTGTTGAAGCTGAAGAGTTGCGGCGTGGGCTCGAGAAAGCGGATCTCGCGGTGTTCCGGGCAGCGGAAGTGCTCGGTGAACTCGAGCATCTCCGGTACGCCCTCGTCCGGCCGCCGCACGAGAATCCGGCACTCCCCCTCCCCCTCCTCGAAGCAGGTCCCGATCGAGTCGGCGAGCCGTTCCTCGAGACCGTCCTGTCCGATCGCGAGGCGATCCACGATGACCATGACCTCATCGGCCTCGGACAGGTCGGTCTCCGCGGTCTCCGGGTCGAGCGCGGCATCCTCCGACAGATCGAATTGCCCGCCATCCACCAGCAGTCGTTGGAATCCGAGGGCCCGCAGTGCCTCGACGAGCGGCGTGTGCTCGGCCTCCTCCGACCGCGGCAGGGGAAAGGTGACCGAGAATCGGGTCCCGTCGGGCAGGGCCTCGAGCGTTCCGTCCACGGCCGCGCTGACCGTGTCGGGCCGGACCCAGCGCCCGCACTCGGGACAGATCGTCCGTCCGACGCGGGCGTACAGCAGTCGCAGGTAGTCGTACACCTCCGTGGCGGTCCCGACCGTCGAACGGGAGCTCTTGGTGGGATTCTTCTGCTCGATCGCGACGGCGGGTGCGATCCCCTCGATCGCATCCACGTCGGGCTTCTCCATCCGGTCGAGGAACTGCTTCGCGTAGGTGGAGAGCGACTCGACGTACCGCCGCTGCCCCTCGGCGAAGAGGGTGTCGAGCGCGAGGGAGGATTTACCGGAGCCGGACGGCCCCGTGACCACGATGAAGGCCCCGCGCGGAAGATCCACGTCGAGGTTCTTCAGATTGTGCTGCCGGGCGCCGCGAATTCGGATGTGGGAGTCCATAGTCGTGGTGGGACCCAGCGGCCGGACCGGTGTTCCGACGGGCGGCGCTACTGTGACTCGAACTTCTCGGTAAGCGCCCGGATCGCCTCGACCGACCCGACGATGGTCAACCGGTCCCCCCCGCGGAGTTCCGTGCGGCCGCCCGGCACCAGCACCTCTCCGTGACGGTGCACCATCGCGATGAGGGCATCCTCGACGAGCACCACGTTGCGGACCTCGCAGTCCACGAGTTCGGCCGTCGGACCCGCCGGATCCAGCCGGAGTGAAAGGAAGCGCTCGTCGTGGAGCAGCGCCTCCTTGAGATCCTGTTCGGTCTCCGCCTCGAGCCAGTCGCGCATGAACGCCTCGTCCTCGGCACGCCCCGCGAGCCTCGCGAGTGCGTTCAGGTGGGCCCGCACGTCGTGCTTGGGGCTCACCAGGATCAGGATGGCGCGCACGTCGGTCACCTCGCTGCCGTCCAGCGCCTCCGCGCCGGGGATCTCGACCGGCAGCCGCGTGCGGACCATGTGGAGAATCGGCGTGCGGATCCCCTCCAGTCGGAGGTGCGGGAGGGCGACGCCTCGGGCGACCGGCGTGAGTCCCGCCTCCAGCTCCCCGATGAAACGCTGCGTGAGTTCGGCGGTCGAAAGCGGGGTGTCCAGCGAGATTCCGGCACAGACCCGCCACATCAACGCCTCGAAGTCGGTGGGCTCGGTCAGGTCCACCACACGAGCCTCGGTGACCAGGTCCGCGAAGGGGTCCTGCTCGCCCTGGGACTCCTTGAGAATGCCCCGAAGCTCACGATCCAGACCCGGATCCCGCCCCCGGCCGAGGCGTTCGAACAGGTGGAGAACCGCGCCCTCACGCGCCATGTGCTGCTTGGCGTAGAAGCGGTACCACAGCAGCGAGACACCGATCATCCCGAGGGTGAAGAGCACGGGGATCGCGCCCATTTCCGTGATCAGCCAGAGAGACGCGAGTGCACCGAAGATCTGCATCCACGGATACAAGGGCGATCGGAATCCCGGCTCGTATCCCTCGATCCGGCTCTCGCGCAGAACCACGACGGACACGTTCACGAGCGAGAAGATCAGCAGCTGGAATGCACTGGCCAGCTTCGCGACCGACATCACGTCCAGCGTGAGGAGGCAGAGGATCATGACCGCGGCCGTCAGGCCGAGCGCCAGCGTGGGTGTCCGGAACCGTCCCAGCTCCGCGAATCGCGGCCAGATCACGTGATCGCGGGCCATCGCGAACAGGTATCGGGACGCCGACATGATGCCGGCGTTTCCGGTGGACGCGAAGGCGGCGATCGCCGCGGCTACCACGAGCATCACGCCCAGTCCGACCGGCAGCCAGTCGAAGAACGCTTCCGCCGCCGTGGCGACCGGAGTCAGGTCCGAGCGGAGGGCCCCGGCATCCAGCACCGCGACGATCACGTACACGCCGAGCACGTACGCCGCCGTCGCCACGATGAGCGAGAGCGTCATGCCCAGAGGGATGTTCCGGTCGGCGTCTCTGACCTCTTCCGCGACGCTCGCGACCTTGGTCAGTCCGGCGTACGAGACGAAGACCAGGCCCACAGTGGCGGCCAGTCCTTCGACACCGAACGGCATGAAGGGTGTGAACTGGGTTCTCGTCACCTCGGCCAACCCGATCTCGAAGACCTCGAACACGCCCTGGACGAGGAAGAACATCAGGACGCCGAGCAGCACGACGACCAGCATTCCCTGGAGGCGGCCGGACTCCTTCGCTCCGACCAGGTTCACGAGAGTGAAGAAGATCGTGAGCGCGACCGCGAGCGTCTGGATCGGGACGTCGAAGTAGATCCCCAGATACGCCCCCATCCCGATCAGGGCGAACGCACTCTTGAGGATCAGCGCGATCCAGGTCCCGATGCCCCCGATGGTACCGACCACCGGCCCGAGGCTCCGGTCCAGGAAATAGTAGGCACCGCCGGCGCGCGGCATCGCAGTCGAGAGTTCGGCCATCGACAGCATCGCGGGCAGGATGAGGAACGCCGCGATGAGGTACGCGAGCACCACGGAAGGACCGGCCTCGGCCGCGGCCAGCCCGGGCAGCAGGAAGAAACCGGAGCTGAACATGGCGCCGGTGCTGATCGCGAAGACGTCGAACAGGCCGAGTTCCTTGCTCAGCCGTCCGCCGCTGTTCCCTGCCGAGTCCGTAGCTACGATGCGCGCCCCCTGATGCCGTACCGGGAATTTTCGCCAATTCTCGCCTGCGTCCCCACGCGTTCCCGGGCGTCCTTGCCCGCGAGGCTGAACCGGAGAAGGTGTTCGAGAATGAGCGCGCTGGCCAGCCCCCGGGTTGACTCGCCTCGAACCGGATTCCAGCTTTCGATCATGCGCACTCGTCTTCTTCACCCGCATTCGCACCATCATCACGGCCTCCTCGCGGGCGCCGTGGATGTGGAGGTGTGCGCCTAGCAGTCTCGCGCTACCGATGCTCCGCGCCGTGGCCCGCTCCCCGGGTCCGGCGCTTTTTCTTTTCAGGGGGGTAGCGCCGATCCGCGGAAGAGGAGGCACGAACGGTCGCAGCAGGCGGACGCCGAGCGCGACCCGGAGCCCCGACACCCGAATTCAGAGGATCACATTCCGATGCTTCGCATCGCTCTACCCAACAAGGGGCGCCTTTCCGAAGAGGCGCTCGAACTCTTCGAAACCGCCGGACTTCGGGCCGACTTCACCTCGTCGCGTGCGCTGATGGCGAAGATGGGCCCCGACTACCAGGCCATCTTCGTCCGCGCCTCCGACATCCCGGAATTCGTCGCCGACGGCGCCGCGGACGTCGGCGTCACGGGCCACGACCTCGTGGTCGAGTCGGACCGGGACGTGACCGAGCTGTTCGACCTCGGCTTCGGGCGCTGCCGCCTCTCGGTGGCCATCCCCGAGTCCCGCGGCATCGACTCCGTGGACGATCTGCCCGCGGGCACGCGGGTCGCGACCTCCTTCCCCGGCATCACCACCCGCTTCTTCGCGGAGCGCGGGATCGACATCGAGATCGCGAAGGTCTCCGGTGCGGCCGAGATCGCCCCGCACCTCGGGGTCGCGGACGTGATCGTCGACCTCGTCTCCACCGGATCGACACTCCGCGTGAATCGGCTGGCCGAGATCCAGACGATCGTCGAGTCGACCGCCCGGATGGTCGCGAACGTCGATGCGCTCGAGGATCCCACCCTGCGCAGGAAGATCGATCGCCTCGTCACGGCGCTCGAGTCGGTTCTGCGTGCGCGGAAGAAGCGGTACCTCATGGCCAACGTTCCCCGGATGAAGCTCGACCAGGTGCGTGAGATCGTGCCGGGGATGAACGGGCCGACGGTCGTGGACGTCATGGACGCCGACGAATGGGTGGCCGTCCACGTCGTCGTGGACGAGGACCGCGTGTTCGACACGATCTCCGAACTGAAGGAGATCGGCGCGGCCGGTATTCTCGTGTCCCGTATCGAGCGGCTGACGCCGTGAGCGGCGCGACGGACGTGGCGACGGTCGATATCGCCGTGCGCGGACGCATCGACGGCCTCACCGACGCCCAGCGGGAGCTCCTGCTCGGCCGAGCTCCCGACGACCTGTCCGGCGTGCAGTCGGCGGTGGCGGAGATGATCGCCGACGTGCGCGCTCGAGGCGACGAGGCGCTCGTCGAGATGGCCGAGCGCTTCGACGGCGTGACTCTGGACTCGGTAGAGGTCCCTCGATCGGCGTGGCGTGAGGCCGTCGAGCAACTGGACCCGGACGTTCGGACCGCACTCGAGCGCGCCGCCACCAACATCCGCGCCTTCCACGAGGCGCAGATCCCGGCCGACGTCGAGCTCGAGGTCGAACCCGGCGTGAAGCTGGGCCGGCGCTTCGTCCCGCTCGCGGCGGTGGGCGTTTACGCACCCGGGGGGCGCGCCGCTTATCCGAGCAGCGTGCTCATGGGCGTGGTCCCCGCTGTGGCGGCCGGCGTCGAGGAGATCGTCGTCTGCTCGCCTCCGGGCCCGGACGGCCGACCGTCGCGGGAGGTGATGGCGGCCGCCGAGATCGCCGGGGCCACGCGCCTGTTCGCCGTGGGTGGAGCCGGCGCGGTCGCGGCCATGGCGTACGGAGCCGGGTCGATTCCCCGTTGCGCCGCCGTGGTGGGACCGGGCAACAAGTGGGTGCTGGAGGCCAAGCGGCAGGTGGCGGGAGAGGTCGTCATCGATTCCCCCGCCGGACCCTCGGAGGTGCTCGTGCTGGCCGACGACTCCGCCGATCCCGCGCGGGTGGCCGCCGAGCTGATCGCGCAGGCGGAGCACGATCCCGAGGCCGCCGTGGCGCTCGTGTCGACCTCGACGAAGCTCCTCGGGGCCGCCGAAGCCGAGCTGGCGCGGCAGATCCCGAGCACGCCGCGACGGGAAGTCGTGGAGGAGGCACTCCGGACCCGAGGCGGCATTCTGCTCGCCGACTCGCGGGACGAGGCCATCGACTTCACCGACGCCTACGCCGCCGAGCACCTCGCGATCTACACCGAGGACCCACGGGCCGACCTCGCGGGCATCCGTACCGCGGGAACGGCCTTCCTGGGCGACGCCTCCGCGGTCGCGTTCGGAGACTACATCACCGGCGCCAACCACGTCCTCCCGACGGCCGGCACTTCCCGGTCGTTTTCCGGGCTGTCCACGCTCCACTATCTCCGGTCCTACACGTGGCAGGAACTGAGCGAGGAGGGTGCAGCGTCCCTCGCGGACGACACCCGCCGCCTGGCCGAGGCCGAGGGGCTGCCGGGGCATGGCGCCGCTTCCGCGCTGCGTGCCCGCGGTTCGAACGAGTCCGACGGCACCGGCGTGGCCGGCGATCGCGCGGGCGACGGAGGGGCGTCATGAGCCGCGACCCGCGGCCGGGATTCCCGCGGCCGGACTACCGATCGATCGACCTGTACGCGCCCGATCGCCGGCCCGTCCCGGTGGACCTCTGTGACAACACCAATCGATGGGGGGCCCACCCGGCGGCGCTGGAGGCGGTCCGGAACGCCGACGTCGAGTGCCTGACCCGATATCCCGTCCTGTACGCCGACCCGCTGCGGGAAGCCGCGGCGGAGGTGTTCGGGGTGGAGCCGGACCAGGTCACCACCGGCGCCGGGTCGGACGACGTGCTCGATTCGCTGTGGCGCGCCATCGCGGAATTCGGCGGTGGCATCCGCTATCCGGCGCCGACCTTCTCGATGATCGAACCCTTCTGCCGGATGAACGGACGGGAGGCACTCCCCGTCGCGTGGGCCGACGCCATCGCGGATCCCGAGATCCTGCTCGAGGACGATCCCTGCCTCGTGTACGTATGTCGTCCCAACAACCCCACGGGCCACGTGGTGGACCGGGCCTGGGTCCACGATCTGCTCGCGGCCGTCGATGCGCGGGCGGCGGCGCGTTCCGGAGAGGGAGGGCCGGCCGACGGTGGACCCGTCGTGGTCTTCGATGAAGCGTACGCGGACTACGCCGGGGAGACACTCATCCCCCTGGCCGTCACACGACCGCGGACCCTCGTCGTCCGGACGCTCAGCAAGGCCTACGGGCTCGCCGGGCTCCGTGTCGGTCTGGGCTTCGGCACCGCGGAAACCGTCCTCGAGGTCGAAAAGAGCCGGGGTCCGTACAAGGTGAGCCAGCTCGCCGAGATCGCTGCGGTGGCGGCGCTCCGCGACGAGAACGGCTGGACCGCCCGGACCGTCGAGAAGGCCGTCGAGAACCGGGAGCGCTTCGTGCGGGAGCTTGCGGCGCGCGGGCTCTCGCCCCTGCCCTCCGCCGCGAACTTCGTCTTCCTGCCCGTCCCGGACGGCACGCCGCGCGAGCTCTCGAACGCCTTCCGTGACCATGGCGTGGCCATCCGTCCCTTCGAGGCCGAGGCGGGCTTCGTCGACGGCATCCGCGTCTCGATCGGCCCCTGGGAGGAGATGTCCCGCGTACTCGAGGTGATCGACCTGCTGGGCGAGCGGATCCGTGTCCACGACGGAGCGGCGAGCGACGCGCTCCTGACCGCTCTGGGAGCCGCCTCGTGAACCACGAACCCTCACCCCTCCGCGTCGCGCTCTTCGACTACGGGGTCGGCAACCTGCACTCGCTCGGAAAGGCTCTCGAGCACGCGGGCGCCGACGTCCTCGTCACGAACGACTGGACCGAGGCGCTCGATCGGGATGCGCTCGTGCTTCCGGGCGTCGGCGCCTTCTCGGCCGCGCTCGAGGCTCTCCCCGACGATCGATCCGAGATCGTCGAACGGGTCGCGGGCGGCATGCCCACCCTCGGAATATGCCTCGGCATGCAGCTCCTCTTCGACACCTCCGAGGAGGGCGAAGGGCATGGGCTCGGCGTGGTCCCGGGCCGGGTGCGACGCGTCCGCGCCACCGTCGTCCCGCAGATGGGGTGGAACGAGATCGAGACGGGTGACGACCCGCTCTTCGACGGGACCCCGAACCTGGTGGCCTACTACGCAAATTCCTTCGTGTGCGAGCCGACCGACATCGCCGACGTGATCGGATGGACGGAGTACGAGGACGACCGCTTCGTCGCGGCCGTCCGGCGCGGCTCCATCGTGGGCGTCCAGTGTCACCCGGAGAAGAGTTCGATGGCCGGGCGTCGGGTGATCGCCAACTTCATTCGGGACGCAGAGGCCCGCATCGCGGCTGACGGACGGGGGGACGCGTGATCGCCACGCCCGCGGTCGATCTCAGGGGCGGCCGATGTGTCCAGCTCGTCGGGGGGCGCCCCGAAGACGAGGCGGTGACCCTTCCCGACCCGGTGGCCGTCGCGCTCGACTGGGTCGACCAGGGGTATCGGGCCCTGCATCTCGTCGACCTCGACGCGGCGCTCGGTTCGGGGGACAACCGCGCTGTCTTCGGCGATATTCTCGATGCGATCCCGGACGAGATCGACATCCAGATCGGGGGGGGAATCCGCGACGAGGCGGCGTTCGAGGAGGTGCTGGCCCTCGGGCCCGACCGTCTGGTGGTGGGCACGCGCGCGGTGGAGGACGCCGCATGGCGGCGTTCGGTCGCCGAGGCGCATCCGGGCCGACTCGTGGTCGCCGCGGACATCCGCGACGGTGACGTCGTCACGAAGGGATGGACCGAGAGCAGCGGCGTCGACGTGCTCGACTTCCTTCGAGAACTCGACGACCTGCCGCTCGGCGGCATCCTCTGCACCGACGTCGGCCGGGAGGGCCTCATGAAGGGCATCGACCGCGCCGGAGTTCGCGCCGTGGTCGACGGCACACGACACCCCGTATGGGTCTCGGGGGGCGTCACCACGCTCGACGAGCTCGCCTTCCTGGGAGAGATCGGTGCATACGGCGCCGTCCTCGGAATGGCGCTCTACACCGACACGCTGGATTCGAGGCTCGTGGCCGAACGCCACGGCCGACGCACGCCGGACGGGCAGACACCCGAGACGGCACCGACCGATCAGGAGTCGTTCGCATGACGGGGCTGACGAGGGAGACGAAGGAGACGCAGATCACCATCGAGATCGATCTCGAGGGTGGGGAGATCGACGTGCGCACGGACGAGGTCTTCCTGACGCACATGATGGAGACGTTCGCCCGGTACGCGGGGCTCGGACTCACGCTGCGGGCGACCGGCGACATGAAGCACCACCTCATGGAAGACGTCGCGATCACCCTCGGACTCGCCCTCCGCGAGGAGATCCCGGCCGAGGCCGAACGCTACGGGTCGGCGACCGTTCCGATGGACGACGCGCTCGTCCGGGCCGCGATCGACGTGGGCGGCAGGGCCTGGTACGAGGGCACGCTCCCCTCGGACCTCTGGGAGCACTTCCTGCAGAGCTTCGCCGACAACCTCGGCGCGACGCTGCACGTCATCGTCGACCGCGGGCGCGACCGTCACCACGTGGTGGAAGCGGCGATCAAGGCGACCGGACTCGCCGTGCGGCAGGCCGCGCGGAAGGGCGACACCGTCTTCAGCACCAAGGGCTCGGTGAAGCTCCAGTGGACCGAGGAGGAGCTGTGACCCACGACCGCATCTCCCGGGGTCGGCGTACGGACGCACCTCGTCCGGAGGCCGGCTGATGCTGCGCCCACGCGTGATCGTCTGCCTCGACGTGAAGGACGGTCGGGTCGTGAAGGGGGTGAACTTCGAGGGACTCCGCGACATGGGTGACCCCGTAGAGCTCGCCGCCCGCTACGAGGCCGAAGGGGCGGACGAAGTGTGCTTCCTAGACATCTCGGCCTCCCACGAGGGACGCGGGACGCTGCTCGACACCGTTCGACGCACCGCCGAAGTCCTCTTCGTACCGCTCACCGTGGGCGGCGGGATCCGCAGCGTGGACGACATCGGGCCGCTCCTCCGTGCGGGCGCCGACAAGATCAGCGTCAACAGCGCCATCGTACGCGACCCCTCGATCCTCGCCGAGGGCGCCCGCCGGTACGGGGCCCAGTGCATCGTTGCCAGCATCGACGCCGCCCGGCAGGACGACGGCACCTGGCGCCACTACACGCACGGCGGTCGCACGATGACCGATCTGGACGCCGTCGCGTGGGCCGCGGAGTGCGCCGACCGGGGCGCGGGCGAGATCCTGCTCACCAGCATCGACCGGGACGGCGTCCGGACCGGCTACGACCTCGAGCTGACGCGCGCCGTATCCGATCGGGTGGACGTTCCGGTCGTGGCGTCGGGGGGCGCGGGAGAGGCATCCCACCTTCGCGACGCATTCACCGAGGGGCATGCATCGGCCGCGCTCCTCGCCGGAATTCTCCACGACGGGCTGACCACCGTGGGTGAGCTGAAGTCGGAGCTCCAGGGGTGGGACGTACCCGTCCGGCCGGCGCTCTCGAAGCCCGCCGCCTGAGTCCGCGACCATCCGTCCGTCCCTCCCCCCTCGGGCCTTGCAGTCGGACGCCGTCCGGTGGCATCGTGCGCACCCGCCGTCGCCGTCTCCCGGCACACGTGAACCAACCCCTCGGACCCTCCGTTCGGAGATCTCGATGAAGAAGCTCTTCCTGCTGCCTGCGCTCGTCTTCACGGCCCTCTCGGCCGCCCTGCCGGCACCCGCGTCCGCCCAGGACGCCGACCCGCCGATGCGCGGCGGGAAGAAGGTGCTCACGATCGACGAGTACGTGCTCTGGCGGTCGATCGGAGACGCCTCGATCTCACCCGACGGAGAGTGGATCACCTACGCGTACGACCACCGCGAGATCGACGAGGACGACCCGCTCGACCCCGACCGGCCGCTCGTGATCAGGCGGGCCTCCGGGGCGGACTCGATCCTGGTCGTTCGCGGCACGGATCCGGAGTTCTCCGACGACGGACGCTGGATCGCCTACTTCATCGAGCCGGAGCACGACGCCGACGACGACGAGGAGCCGGTCCTCGAACTCCGTGATCTCGACACGGGCGACACCCGTCGGTGGGAGGAGGTCGACGCCTTCGGCTTCACCGAGGCGGGCGTCCTGTGGGCGAAGAAGAACGAGGTCGACGAGGACGCCGAGTACGACGGCACCGACATGGTGATCCGGTATCTCGACCTCGGCCACGAGGAGCTCATCTCCTACGTCGACGAGTTCGCGCCGGACCAGGCTGGAATGCGGCTCGCGTACACGGTGGACGGGCCGGGCGGCGAGGCCAACGGCGTGACCGTACTCGACTTTCGCACGCGCCTCCGCGCCGTGCTCGACAACGAGCGCGAGGCGACGTATGCGCGGCTCACCTGGGGGGGTGACGCCGACGCCGAGGAGGAGCCCGCGCTGGACGCGCTCGCGGTCCTGAAGGGCGAGGACGACGACGACCTCGTCGAGCGGGAGAATGCGCTGCTGCTCTGGCCCTCCGTCTCGACCGTGACCGAGCCGCTGGTGCTCGATCCGCGCCCCGCGGACGAGGAGGAGTCGGGCGACGAAGGGGACGAGGAGTCGGAGGAGGAAGCCGGCGACGAGACCGACGAGGCGGAAGAAGAGTCCGACGAGCCGGACGATCCCTGGCAGGACGCCTGGGCGACCGACGCCGAGCCCGCTGGCTTCCCCGCGACGCGCGTGGTGAGCGAGAAGGGCGGCCTCCGCTGGGCGCCCGACGCGAGCCGGATCTTCATCGAGACCCGCCCGCAGATGCCCGCGGCTGCGGAGCTCTGCGAGGAGCCGGACGACGACGAGAACGGTCCCCGCGTCGTGAATCTGTCCCGTCGCTACGCCGACGACGGCCGGCCGCTGGGACCCGAGGAGATGGTGGGTCGCACCTGCCCCGAGTTCATCGCGGACGTCAACATCTGGCACGTGGCCGACGACCGGATCCAGTCGATCCAGGAGCGGAGCGTCTCCGGCGACCGGAACCGGACCTACACCGGAGTCGTCCACATCGACGGGTCCGACCTCCAGTACGTGCAGCTCGCGGACTCGACCATGGAGTCGGTCCAGATCTCGGACGACGGCTACACCGCCATCGGGTCCGACCCGCGCCCCTACGTCTCCGACTGGAGGCCGAGCTACCGCGACTACTACCTGCTCGACCTCGAGACCGGTGAACGGGAGATGATCCTCGAGGGACACCTCCGGACGCTCGGATTCGACCCCGACGGCGACCACTTCCTCTACTGGCAGGACGCGCACGTCTGGGCATACGACGTCGAGGCCGGAGAGCACCGGAACGTCTCGGCGACCACGCCCGTCAGCTACGTGAACGAGCAGTTCGATCGACTCGGCGAGAAGCCGCCGCACGGGATCGCCGCCTGGACGACCGAGGGCGAGCCGATCATGGAGACCCGCTTCGACCTCTGGCTCCAGCCCCTCGACGGTGGTGAGCCCGTGAACCTCACGGCCGGCATGGGGGCCGAGCAGGAGATCGAGTTCCGGCTGCTCGACCTGGATCCGGACGAGGACCTCGTCGACACCGACGATCCGATGTGGCTTACCGGCTACGGCGTGTGGACCAAGCAGGACGGCTTCTTCCGCGCCGAGGACGGCGACGTGGAGACGCTGGTGTGGGACGACGCGCGCTTCGGGCGACCGATGAAGGCCGACGACGCCGACGTCCTGATGTTCACCCGGGAGACCTTCGAGACCTTCCCGGACTGGCACCTCACCAACACCGACTTCGACGACCCGGTGCAGGTCACCGAGGCCAACCCCCAGCACGACGAGTACAACTGGGGTCGGCGCATCCTCTTCGACTACTACAACGAGGAGGGGGTCCGGAAGCAGGGGACGCTCGCCATCCCGCACGACTGGGAGGAGGGTGAGCAGCGCCCGATGCTCGTCAACTACTACGAGCAGAACTCGCAGAATCTCCACAGCTACCCGACGCCCCGGAACCAGGGGTCGCCGAACTTCGCCGGCTACGTGAGCGACGGGTATCTCGTGATGCAGCCGGACATCCACTTCCGCATCGGCGCGTCGCACTCCGACATGCTCGAGTCCATCAACCTCGCCATCGACGTCGTCGAGGAGATGGGTTACGTCGATCCGGACGCGATCGGCCTGCACGGCCACTCGTACAGCGGGCAGGGCAACGCCTACATCTCGACGCGCTCCGACCGCTTCGCGGCGATCGTGGCGGGTGCGGCCGCGACCAACATGGTGAGCGACTTCAACGCGCTCTGGGGCGGCTCGAACAATGCCCACAACTACGACACCTACGGGCAGGGGCGCTTCGGCGTCGGGCTGTACGAAGACATGGATCTGTACGTCGACCAGTCGGCCGTGCACCACGCGGAGACGATGAACACACCGCTCCTCCTGCTGCACGGAGAGGACGACAGCACCGTCCGCTTCATGCACGCCGTCGAGTTCTACAACGGGCTCCGCTGGCTCGAGAAGAACGTCGTGCTGCTCGCCTACCCGGGTGAGGGTCACGGTCTGCGGCAGTACGAGAACCAGAAGGACTTCCAGATCCGGACCCGACAGTTCTTCGATCACTACCTGCGCGGTGCACCGCGCGCGAAGTGGATGGACGACGGGCGGAGCTACCTCGAGAAG
>DATFJS010000242.1:0-3208 GCA_035269045.1 Longimicrobiales bacterium
ACGTCGCGTGGGAGGACGTCACGGTCGAGCAGGCCCCGCACGATCCGGAGAAGTATTCCCGGCAGTTCGCGGGCGGCAGCAATGCCACCCCCACGCACTACATGCCGATGCGCCGCGCGGGCGCCGTCGGTCGCCACCTGATGAAGCAGGCGGCGGCGCAGGAGTGGGGCGTCGACATGTCGGAGGTGGAGACGGACGCCGGTGTCGTACGCCACGCCGCCTCCGGCCGGACCGCCACCTACGGTGAGCTCGCCGAGACCGCGGCGGGCCTCACGGCGCCCGATCCGGAGACGGTCGAGCTCAAGGACCCGTCCGAATTCCGCATCATCGGGACGGACCGCCGCAACGTCGACAACCGGAAGATCGTCACCGGCCAGCCGCTGTTCGGCATCGACTTCACGCTGCCCGACATGCTGTACGCGGTCTACGAGAAGTGCCCGTCGTTCAACGGCACCGTCGCGAGCGCGAACCTCGACGCCGTGCTCGCGGCTCCGGGCGTGCGCCACGCCTTCGTGGTGGACGGGGTGGGGAACACCTCGACCCTCGTCGGCGGTGTGGCGATCGTCGCCGACACCTGGTGGCAGGCCAACGAGGCCCGGAAGCTGCTCGAGGTGGAGTGGGACGAGGGTCCCGCCGCCGAACAGAGCACCGCGGGCTTCGCGCGTCGCGCCGCCGAGCTTTCGATGCAGCCGCCGGAGGAGGTCCTCCGGGAGGACGGCGACGTCGACGCGGCTCTGGCCGGGGCGGCCGCCACGGTCGAGGCGGCCTACGACTATCCCTTCATCTCGCACGCACAGCTGGAGCCCGAGAACTGCACCGCCTGGTGGCACGACGGACGGATGGAGATGTGGGCGCCGACGCAGACGCCCGACAGCGGGCGGCGCGACGTGGCCGAGGTGCTCGGGATCGACGAGTCGCAGGTGTCGATCGACCTGATCCGCTGCGGTGGGGGATTCGGACGCCGGCTCTACAACGAGTGGATGGTCGAGGCGGCCTGGATCGCCCGTGAGGTGGACGTTCCGGTCAAGCTGCTCTGGACGCGCGAGGACGACATGCGCTACGACCGCTACCGTCCGGGCGGCTTCCACTACTTCCGCGGAGGCGTCGACGAGGAGGGACGACTCAGCGTGTGGGAGGACCACTTCGTCTCCTACGGCGAGAACGGACGCTTCGCGAGCAGCGCCAGCATGTCGGGGAACCTCTACCCTGCCAGCTTCATCCCGAACTTTCGACTCGCCACCTCCCGGATGCCGCTCCACGTGCCGACGGGCGCGCTCCGGGCGCCCAGCAGCAACGCGTTCGGCTTCGTGCTCGAGGGCTTCATCGACGAGCTCGCGCATGCGGCCGGCCGTGACCCGGTCGAGTTCCGCCTGGACCTGCTCGACGCGCCTCGGGTCGGCGACGGCGGGTTCGACGCGGCGCGAATGCGCGGTGTGCTCGAGTCCGTGGCCGAGCGGAGCGGTTGGGGTCAGCGCGACCTGCCGCGCGGGACAGGTCGTGGCGTCGGCTGCTACTACAGCCACCGCGGCTACTTCGCCGAGGTGGTCGAGGTCACGGTTCGGCAGAACGGCCGGCTGGAGATCGGCGACGTATGGGTCGTGGGTGATGTCGGCAGCCAGATCATCAACCCGCTCAACGCCGTGAACAACGTGCAGGGTGGTGTGATCGAGGCCTTCTCGCACGCCCTGGGTCAGGAGATCACGATCGAGGGGGGCGCCGTCGTCGAGAGCAACTTCGACGAGTACCCGCTCATCCGGCTCACCGAGGCGCCGAAGAGCATCGACGTGCACTTCGTTCTCACGGACAACCCGCCCACCGGGCTGGGCGAGCCGTCGCTCCCGCCCGCGATTCCGGCGCTGACCAACGCGATCTTCGACGCGACCGGGAATCGGGTGCGTTCGTTGCCGCTCAGCAAGCAGGACCTGAGCTGGTCGTAGCCGGCTCGTAGCGTCGACTGCGGACGCTCGGGCAGAGGTTCGACGAGGCGGGCAGGTGGAGGGGGATTTCCTCCGCCTGCCCCGTTTCATTCTTCCGGGTTGCGCCCCCTCCCGAGATTCGGAAACCGCGACGACAGATCTCCCGTAGGGCTCGACGGCCCTGCCCACCATCCCGCCCACGAGCCGGACCGACACCCCCATGCACCTCTCCGTACGGAACCTCTCCAAGACCTATCCCAACGGCGTGCAGGCGCTGAAGAACGTCTCCCTCGAGATTCCGCCCGGCATGTTCGGGTTGCTCGGGCCGAACGGGGCGGGAAAGTCCACCTTCATGCGGATCCTCGCGACGCTGCAGGACGCCGACTTCGGCACGGCCACGCTCGGCGACCTCGACGTGCTGACGCAGAAGGAGGAGGTCCGAAAGGTGCTCGGCTACCTGCCGCAGGAGTTTGGCGTGTACCCGCGGACCTCGGCCGTCCACATGCTCGACCACCTCGCCCTCCTGAAGGGTGTGGCGGACAGGGGCGAACGGAAGGACCTCGTCGAAGCGCTGCTCCACCGCGTGAATCTGTGGGACGTCCGGAAGAAGGATCTGACCGGATACTCCGGGGGGATGAAGCAGCGGTTCGGCATCGCCCAGGCGCTGATCGGCGACCCGAAGCTCGTGATCGTCGACGAGCCCACGGCCGGCCTCGACCCCGGTGAGCGGAACCGCTTCTACAACCTGCTCGCCGAGATCGGCGAAGACCGCGTGGTGATCCTCTCGACCCACATCGTCGAGGACGTCCGGGAGCTCTGCACCCGGATGGCGATCATCCATCGTGGAGAGGTGCGGTTCGCGGGCAGCCCCGACGAAGCGGTTGCGGGGCTGAAAGGCCAGGTGTGGGAGAAACAGGTCGAGAAGGACGACGTACCGCGGCTCGAGCGGGAGCATCGGATCATATCCAGCAAGCTCGTGGCCGGCCGACCCGTGGTGCACGTGCTCGCGGATGACGTGCCGGAGACCGGCTTCGAGCCCGCCGCGGTGACCCTGGAGGACGTGTTCTTCACGCGGATCCACGATTCCGCCGATGAGCCCGAAGCCGCCGCCTCCGGCGCTCCGGCGGCCTGAGGCGTGTCCATGTTCCGAACCGTCTTCGCCTTCGAGGTCCGGCAGTGGATCCGGCAGCCCATGCTGTACGTGCTCAGCGCGCTCATGGGCCTGCGGGTGTTCATGGCGATCGTGAGCGACAACCTCGTCATCGGCCAGCCCTTCGACAATCTGCTCAAGA
>DATFJS010000243.1:0-3450 GCA_035269045.1 Longimicrobiales bacterium
TCGCGGTGGCCTCGGCGGTGGCGGTGGTGCGACTGCTTCCCCGCATCGGACTGCGCTGACCCGGTCTGCGGCGGCGCACGAGCGTCACCTCCCTGTGCGACGCCCTTCGAAGCGGACCTCGTCGCCGGCGTCCCGTACCTCGAATGCCCGGGGCCGTCCGTCCTCGTAGTCGAAGAACTCGAAGTACCAGACGTCGATCACGCTGCCGATCCGGTCGCCGATGAAGAACCCGAGCTGGTAGATCCCCTCGGCCTGTCGGACCATCGTGATCGGGATGTCGTCGGAGCCCTGCGTCCATTCGCCGAGCACCCGCTCGGTCGCATCGTCGTAGCGCAGCACGAGCGGCATGGCCTCGTCATCCCCGGGCGTCCCGAACTCCCACTCCCCGGCGAGCGCGCGGCCCTCCTCCGGCGGTACGGTCGACACCATCGACGATTCGACCGCGACGTCCAGCGAGAGACGGGTCCGGCCCCAGTCGAGATGCAGCGTGGCCCCGTCGCTCCGGACCTCCGGGAAGGAGAAGCGCAGCGTCTCCACGAACTCGGGCCCCTCGTCGGGCTCCACCTCGACGACGTGCGTCGCCTCGGACATGGGCGGATGCGCCGTGTGGAAGAGGGAGGTGTCGGGATGCAGCCCGAACCTCCACGGCCCATCCTCGACCGGCTCGACCCACACGCCCCAGGCCCCCGCCTCGACCGGAACACCCTCGAGCTCGACGTCCCTCGAGATCACCAGCTTCGTCGAGTTGTTCGCACCGGGCGTCCAGCTCTCGCCCCAGGGTACGACTCCACCGAACAGATCGTCCCGGCCGCGGGCGGAGGGGCGGGAGTAGTCGATCTCGATCCGGGTCCCGTCGATCGTCTGCTCGACACGCCCTCGCTCACTGGCGACGATCTGACCCGTGGCGGTGGAGGGCGCGGCCAGGGACGACGCGGCCAGAACAACGAGGGCGGACGCGAGACGACGTGTACGCACGACGTGATTCACCGTGTGGTCGGTGGGGAAGGATCTGGAGGGGGATCTGGTCGGAGCCGTCGGCCTTCGATCGCCGGTCGCCGGTCAGGCGTATCGGGCGTCGACGGCGCGGCGGATCCGATCGAGGCTCTGCCCATCCTTCCAGCGTCGATGCACCAGCTGGGCGGATCCCTGGCAGATCGGGCAGCCCGTCGCCATCCCGTCGGCGTAGTAGCACGTCAGAAGGCTCCGGTACCCGGGACGTACGGCGCACCCGCAGTAACAGTCGATCCCGTCCGCGATCTGCGGCATTTCCCGTACCATGTCGAAGATCTCGTGGACGTGCTCCTCGACACCCCGCTCCTCCAGCTGCTCCCGCGTCATGACCTCGTCGGCCGTGATCCCGGGACGGGGCTCGGGGTGCGCGTCCATGCGGACGATGGGCGCGGACAGGCGGCGCGACCCGAAGGCCGTGCCGAGCAGCGCGAGCGGCGCGACGGAGAGGAACCGTCGGCGGGAGATGGGATCGTTCATGCGAGAACGATCGCAACGCGCCCGGGGCGGACGCAACCGGTCCGCGAACAACGGCTCACGCATGGGTCACTCCGAGCGATCGGACGCGGGGGGGTCGTCGGAATCGCCGTCCGACCCCTCCCTGCCCGCGAGAAGTCCGACCACGGCGCCGCCGACGATCAGGAGCATCGCCACCCCAAGCGCCATCACCGCGAAGCCCGGAGGAATGTCGGTCCACCGTCCCGCCACCGGCGTGAGGGTCAGGACGAGCATCCCCCCGAAGGCCAGTCCGATGCCGATCGCGGTCGGATCCGGAGTTCGTCCACTCACGAGCCTCCGACCTCCTCCCCGGCGAATCCACATCCCCGCCACACGCTGTCGGCGAGCCCGAAGGTCGCCGTCAGGTGGCTGAACCCGCCGGACATCGCATTTCGGCAGGGGTCCGGCTGGAGTTCGAGCGTGAAGGCGTCGCCACCCAGGACACCCTCGATGGTCCACCCCGCGGCGAGCGTGCCCTCGACGTCCCGCAGCGACCCCTCGGCGGTGCCGTCGGGCCGGGACAGGACGACGGTGGAGTCCATCGCGACATGGAGGGTCCAGCCCGGCTCCGTCCCCGACGCCGCGAACCGCAGGCCGTCGACCAGGGGCTGCCACGTGCAGCCCCAGTCCTCCCACCCGGCCCGATAGACCTCGAGGATATCGAAGGAGACGTCGTCTCCCTCCTGAACGGCTTCGCCGAGGAGGTCGACGAAGATGGTCTCTCCGGGTGCGTTCCGCGGCACGAGTTCGTCGTGGAGTTCCACGAGTTCGTCGGCCAGCGGCCCCCTCACGACGGGGGTCACCGCCTCCGAGTCGGTGCACGGGATCACCACGTAGGCGTCTCCGTCGAACGCCCCGAAGATCCGTAGCGGGTCGGTCCGCACTTCACCCTCGACGCTCGCGCCGCCGCCGCCGCCCGCTCCCGGCGCGTCCCCACCCGCACACGCGCCGGTCGTCAGGAGCAGGCAAAGCGGAAGGACGAGCGCGACAGGTCGCTTCATCGTCCTCCACCGCCCCGCCAGCGGTCCACCGGTCGGTCGTCGCCGCCGCGCATCGGGGTCCGCGTGCTCAGGTCGAACCGGTCGCCCGGCTCGAGGAAGTAGAAGCTCCCGCCATCGAGGTCGAGGTCCGCCTCGGCGTCGTAGATGGCGACGTACCCGGAGCCCATGACCCGGAACTCGTTCCCCTCCACGATGATGGCGGTGTCCTCGTCGAGGCCGATCCCCAGCAGCTCCGGATACTCGCGGATCACCTCGAGAAGGTCGAAGTGACGGTTCCGCGGCAGGAGGTGCTGATCGATGCCGACCCCCGTGATGAATCCGAACCCGACGGTGTGGTCGCCGATGACGGCCCGGTTCCCGTTCGTGTCGCCGCGCACCATGAAGTCGGACTGGATGCTGGCGCCCGCCGACGACCCGCCGATCACGCCCCCCCGTTCGAGCACCGCGTGGAAGGCGTCCAGCGTGCGAGTGCCGAGGTAGGCGTCCGCGAGGCGCCACTGCCTGCCGCCCGGGAACCAGACCGCGTCCGCGTCGAGAAGCGGCTCGACGAACGCGTCGGTATCGGCCACCTCCGGATCGTAGGTATGCAGGACGTGAAGGTTCGTCGCGCCGGCACCGGCCAGCTGACGGGTGCAGCGGCAGTCGTCCCCGTACGCATCGTCGTCGCCACCCCCGGCGGTCGGCACGACCACGATCTTCGCGTCGGGCCCGCCGGCCATCTCGATGAAGGTGCCGACGATCTCCGGATCGTTCAGCGCGCCCCCGACGATCACGAGGCTGCCGTTCTCCGGCCCGGCCTGTGCCGTCGCGGGGGCGGGCGCGGACAGCGTCGTCAGCACGGCGAGGGCGAGGGCGAGGTTTCGGACTCGAGCGAGCATGACGTCTCCGTGGGTTGTTTCCTGCGGTCGGCGGATGGAGCTTCACCCCATCCTCCCCCGAGACC
>DATFJS010000244.1:0-2233 GCA_035269045.1 Longimicrobiales bacterium
CCCCACCGTCCGTCCGCGCGGTTCCCACGCTCACGACGAGCTCGTAGGGATCCAGCGTCGCTTCGTTGTAGTGCGCGAAGGCATCCCGGACGCGCCGGGCCATCATTCCGGGATCGTCGCTGGAATTCGGCGCGAGCACGGCGAACTCGTCTCCCCCCACCCGCGCGACGAGGTCGGAGGCGCGAAAGGCACCTCGCAGCACGTCGGCGGCCTGGACCAGCGCCTCGTCGCCCACCGTGTGGCCGTAGGTGTCGTTGATGACCTTGAAACCGTCGAGATCCACGTACGCGAGACTCGCCCCGCGCCCGCTCCGGCGCGACAGCTTGAGGTACTGCTCCCCGAGATCCTGGAAGCCGCGCCGGTTGTACAGCGCGGTCAGCTCGTCGATCATCGACAGGCTCCGGAGTGCCGCCATGAGGCGGTGACGCTCGAGCGCATACCGAATCGAGCGCCGGAGTGCCGCCGTTCCCAGTTCCTCGCGCTCGAGGAAGTCCTGCGCACCGCGTCGGAGCGCGAGGAGCGCCGTATCCTCGTCCCCGGATCTGCCGAGGGCGATGACGGGCACGTCGGGGGCGGCAGAGTACACCCGGTCGAACGCCTCCAGACCCTCGACGTCGGGGAGATCGAGTTCGAGCAGGATCACGTCGACGCCGCCTCGCTGGATGCGTACCACGCCGGCCTCCAGCTCGTGGACGACCTCGACCACGTGGGTATTCCTGCCGTCCGGATCCGAGAGCGCCGCGAGGATGGCGTCCACCTCGTCGTTGCAGTCGTCGATCAGAAGGACGCGAAGGGGGTGGGGCGCAGGGGCGTTCATCGGCGTTCCCGGAGCGGTGGACGTGGGAATGCGCCCAAGATATTCGCAGGCCCGTGCACCCGCCAGCACACCGACGCTTGAAGGGTCGGCCACGCGTGGTGACGTTTCGGCCATGTCCATTCGCCTTCTTCAGGTACTCGGCGGGGTCCTCCTGGGGCTCGTCCTGACCGCCCTCTGGTTCGCCTTCGCCGGGACCCCCGACCCCCGCGTTCCCCCCGCCGATGCCGACCTCGTCGGCGGTCTCGCGCCGGAGCCGTTCGACGTGCCGGTTCTCGTCGGAATCGACGCATCGGGCGACAGCGTCAGCACCGAGCAGTGGCGCGGCAGGGTGACCGCGGTGTTCTTCGGCTACACGAGCTGTCCGGACATCTGTCCCCTGACACTCGCGAGGGTCGGGCGCTACCAGGCCGAGCTTCCCCCGGAGATCCGGGATCGTCTCACCGTCCTGTTCGTCTCGGTGGACCCCGCCCGGGACACCCCTGAACGTCTCCGTGGCTATACCGCCGGACTCCCCGGTGACATCCGCGCGATGACGGCGGAAGACATCCGTGCGCAGGTCGGAGGCTGGGGCATCCGTGTGACGGATGGCGAGCCCTTCGGGGACGGGAGCTACCTCGTCGATCACACGGCGCGGGTCTTCGTTCTGGACGTCGAAGGCCGCGTTGTGGGGACCCTTCCCCCCCTCCCCTCGTCCGACCAGATCGCGAGCCTGCTCGACATGCTCCTCGCCCGCTAGGCGACGAGCGCCGGAGACGAGCGCCACAGTCGGGTCGGCGGTCTGGCACGATTCCGGCTATCTTCTCCACCCGAGTCCTCCCGATGCCCCCGTACCGCACGGAGCGTCCCATTTCTCTTCCCGTCGACCAGCTGGCGCGGCAGCTCGGCGCCGACCGTCTCGAGCGGTCCGTCCCCCTGGCCCCGCTCACGACATTCCGGATCGGTGGCGCGGCGGACGTGCTGTACCGCGCGCGGACGCCGGACGAACTCGCGCACGTCGTGTCCGTCGCCCGCGATCTCGACATCCCGCACCATCTTCTGGGCTCGGGGGCCAACATCCTGATCGACGACGCGGGCTATCGGGGCCTCGTGATCCGATCGGAGGTCGGGGGAATCGAGTGGCTGGACGACGACCTCGTCCGGGCCGGGGCGGGTGTCGAGACCTTCCCCGATCTGATCGTCGAGACCATCCGACGCGGACGGGGCGGCCTCCACCACTACGTCGGCATTCCGAGCACGGTCGGCGGCGCACTCTGGCAGAATCTCCACTTTCTCTCTCCCGACCGGGCCCGCACCTGCTTCATCGCGGACGTCGTGGACGGGGCGGAGATTCTGACCGAGGAGGGGGAGCGCACGCGTGTGGACGTCGACTACTTCCGGTTCGGCTACGACGACTCGATCCTGCACCATCGCGCGGAC
>DATFJS010000245.1:0-7294 GCA_035269045.1 Longimicrobiales bacterium
CGCCACCCCGATCATCGACGACACACGCAGCACCGTCCCGTACGCGACCAGCCGCGTGCGGTTCGCGCGAATCAGTACGCCCTGGACGAAACGGCGGTATCCGATCGCCGCCGGCCACGGCAGCAGGAAGAGCAGTCCGCCGTAGACGAGTTCGGCCACCTCCACCGGAAGCCCGAGCATGGTCTCCATCACCAGGTCGAACACCGGCGGGACCAGCAGGATCACCAGGAGCGCCGTGGACAGAGCGTTCAGGGCCCACGCGAACCGCCGCAACCGGAGGAAGGCGACCCAGTTCTTCGCGAGCGCGGTAGAGGCGCTCATCAGCATGATGACCGGGCCCTCGACGAGGATGCCGAAGGCGAAGGCCACGCCGAACGCGGCCAGGTTGTAGGTGGGGTCGCCGAGGCGCGCGATGATCGCCGTCAGGAAGGGGCCCTCCGACGCCATCATCACCCAGGTGGCCGCCAGCGGCACCCAGAAGATGAAGATGGAGACCTGGGTGCGCTTCATGGCGGACGCGATTCGGGGGGTGCGGACACGGACCCGGGAACATCGCGTGCCGACGAGGCTTCCCGGAACCCCTCCGCCGGCCCATTGCTCTCTCCGTCCTGCTCCTGGAGTGTGGAGTCGACGGGCCGCTACGGGCACCGTCCCGGTCGTCCGGCGCATGGACCCGTCACGGAGAAGCGGGGAATCAACCCGGGACCGCCGAGTATGCCCATCGCTACCGAGATCCCATGCACCACGGTGACACCCGACTCCGGCGCGGAGCTTCCCGCCTCCCCCTCTCCAGTTGGGTGACGGGTCTTCTCGTCGCCGTGCTCGCGGCGGGGTGCGTCATCGGGTTGCCCTCAACGGCGTCCGGGCAGGCGGCCGCGCAGGCGCAACCGCCCTCGCCACCACCCTCCCCGCCGACCGAATGGGTCGGGCCGGGTGCCGCCTATCGGACGGGCAAGAGCATGCTCTTCGGGCTGCGGAAGGTCGAAGTGGTCGGGATCACGGACTCGATCGGGCTCGCGCTCGAGCCGGGGACGGACGGAAGGGTCGAGATCGTCGCGACGATCGACCCGACCACGTTCGACTCGGGGAACGACAGCCGGGACGAGTGGGTGCAGGAGACCCTCGGTGGCCCCGAACTCGCTTCCCTCGTCTTCCGATCCCGACCGATCGACGTCGAGCGCCTTCGCGGCGTCCTCGTCGGGCAGCCCCTGGAGCTCGAGGGTACGCTCGACCTTCCGGAGGGGCCCCGGCCGATCATCTTCGATGTCGGGATCTACGAGCTCGCCCTGCAGGACGACACCGCCGCGCGCCGCTACCTCGAGGCGTGGGCCCGGACGACCTTCGACGCGCTCGGGATCGAGGTGCCGGATGTCGGCCCGGGGGGCATCGTGGCCTCTCCCGGGGACGAGCTGGAGCTCTGGCTACGGCTCCCCGTGTCCAGCCTCCCGGAACCGGAGGCGGGGGTGGGACCGGCGCTCAGTCCACCCGCCGCTCGTGCTTCACCCAGTCGACCTCCATCGTCCAGCTGGGCACCGTCATCTCCGCGTCGTTGATCTTCGCGAAGTTCAGGATCGCGAACAGCGGCTCGGGAAAGTTGGCGCCCTCGCCCTCGCTGCGGAGAATCACCTCACCGTCGAGCGTGAAGAGGAGGTCGTCCCCCTCCCACTCGACCCCGTACTCGTGCCACTCGGCCAGGTCCGCCGCCTGCACGTGCATGAGCCGCTGCCAGTCTCCCCCGCCGCACGTGCCGTCGCTGTCGATCGCCCGCACCGCGTAATGGTCGGGGCCCCCGTCCGAGTGATGTTCGAACACGTCGATCTCGCCCGAACCGGTCATCGGCCAGCAGACGGTCTCGTCGGCGTCCTCGATCGGCGGCTCGTCGTTGAGCGCGCCCAGCAGCCACCACGCCGGAAACATCCCGTCCTGCCCGCTGTCCGGGACCCTCAGTCGTGCCGTCCAGCGGCCCTTCACGAACTCCCGACGGTTCTTGGTGATGATGCGTCCGGCCACGTACTGGGTGGGCGGATGCTGCACCCCCGTCTTGCTGTAGGAGTCGCACTCCTGCGGCTCGCCCAGATCGACCACCCGGATCTTCAGCGTGCCGTCGCTGACCTCGCGCGTCCCGTGCTCGCCGCCGGGGATGTAGCAGTGGTCCTCGTCGTTCACCCAGATGGACTGATCCTGCCAGTTGGCGGCGTCGAAGGTGTCGAAGTCGTCGAGGAAGGTGGTCTCCCACTGCGCCGTCGGCGCCGCCGTGGCCGTGGCCGACGCTTCCATGTCGGAGGTCCGAGCTTCGGCGGGTGGCGATTCCCCGGCACAGGCGGCGAGGACGGCGAGCAGGGCGAAGAGGAGGGAGCAGGCGGGCTGGCGCATGGCGTGCGAAACCGTGTGGGGCGAAACAGGCGATTCGACGGCTGAGAAGACACGATACCAGCCCTTCCGGCGCTCCGCGACGGGGCGCCGTGCGGGTCCCCCCGAACACCCGGCTTTCCTATCTTCAGGCATGCCTTCCTACGACTTCCGCTGCCGCGAATGCGGCCACGACTTCGAGCTCCGTCTCTCCATGTCGGCCTACACCGACGGCGAGGGGCGGGTGTGCCCGAAGTGCGACTCGGAGGAGGTCGAGCGCACGTGGACCGCGGCTAACGTGATCACATCGCGCTCTCGCTCGACATCGCCCTCTCCGGGATGCGGATCCAGCGGCTTCACCTGAGCATGAGTTCGAGCGCCCCGTCGGGGCGCACGGACATCGGTCGACGGACAGGAGCGTATCGCAGCGGACCGGGGTCGCCTGAACCACCCGACCTGCGGGCGAGTCCGCTGGCTGGATCCGCACACGAGGCGCATGTTCACGTCCATGAAATTGCCTCTTCGCTCCGTGATCATCGCCGCGCTCGTCGCACCATGCTCGGCGCTCCCCCTCTCCGCCCAGGCGGGATCCGACATTCACGTCGGTGATCTCCTTCTCGGCCCGTCCTCGGTCGAGATCCGTGGCGTGTACAACGCGACCGATCGGCCGGGTTACGACAACCAGCCGTGGTTCGCCCCGGACGGAGCCTCGCTGCTGTACGCGCGAATCGACGACGAGCGACCCGACATCTACCGGTACGTCTTCGCGGATCGGAGTTCCGTCCGACTCACCGAGACCCCCGGGGGTGATCTCAGCCCCTCCGCGTTCGGCGAGACCGGCGAGTTTCTGGCGCTCTCGAATGGCAGCGTCGACGACGGACCGTGGGGGGTGTGGCGTTTCAGTGCTTCCGGCGAGCCGATCGCGCCGCTCATCGACCCCGTGTACGTCGCCAACTACTACGGCATCGCGAACGAGCAGGTCGTGTTGGGCTGGCTCGCCGAAGGAGATGGCGTCCTGCAGCGGGCGGACCGGAACGACGGCACCGTGACCTTCGTCCGGGATCGTGTGGCCCCCTCGCCCCCGCAGAGGATCCCGGGCGATTCGGGGATGAGCATCGCCGAGCCGAATTTCCTCGGCCAGATCTGGATCAAGCGCCTCGACCTCGACAGTTGGGAGGTCACCCCGATCGTGCCCGTCGTGGGCCAGGGCTGGCACTACGCCTGGACGCCGGACGGCCGCCTGCTCATGGCGGACGGTGAGGCGATCTTCCTGCGCGATCCAGATACGGACGAGGACTGGCGCGAGGTAGCACGGTTCCCGGGGATGGGGTCGATCTCACGCGTGGTGGTGAGCGCCGACGGCACGCGCATCGCATTCGTGGCCGAGGGCTCGTGATCGAGCGGCTGACTGTGGCCCTCGCCGACCGCTACCGCATCGAGCGCGAGCTCGGTCAGGGCGGGATGGCGACGGTCTACCTCGCCCAGGATCTCAAGCACGACCGGAGGGTCGCCATCAAGGTCCTCAAGCCGGAGCTGGCCGCGGTGGTCGGGGGCGAGCGCTTCCTGGCCGAGATCCGCACCACCGCGAATCTGCGCCATCCGCACATCCTTCCCCTGTTCGACAGCGGAGACGCCGACGGCTTCCTGTGGTACGCCATGCCGTATGTCGAGGGCGAGACGCTTCGCGAAAAGCTCGACCGTGAGAAGCAGCTGCCGGTGGACGAGGCGGTCGCGACCGCCAGGAAGGTGGCGGGCGCCCTGCAGGCGGCGCACGACGCGGGGGTGATCCACCGGGACATAAAGCCGGCGAACATCCTGCTCGAGAAGGGCGAGCCGGTGGTCGCGGACTTCGGGATCGCGCTCGCGGTGCAGGAGGCGGGAGGTGGACGCCTCACCGATACCGGCCTGAGTCTCGGTACGCCCTACTACATGAGCCCCGAGCAGGCGACCGGGGACCGTGACCCGGACGCCCGATCGGACGTGTACGCGCTCGGCGCCGTTCTGTATGAGATGCTGACCGGAGAACCGCCGTTCACCGGCACGACGGCCCAGGCGGTCCTGGCCCGGATCCTGACGGAAGACCTCCGCCCCGTGACCGAACTGCGCCGGACGGTACCGCCCCACGTCGAGGCCGCCGTAGCGAAGGCCGTCGAAAAACTACCGGCCGACCGGATCGAGCGCGCCCGGGGATTCGCCGACGCCCTCGGTGACCCGGCCTTCACGCACGCCTCGGGCGTGTCCGGGCGTTCGCGGACTCGGAGCCCCGCGGGCGCGCCGCGCCGCCGCATCTCACCGTGGCAGCTGGCCACCGCCGCGGCCCTGATCGGCGCAGCGGGCTTCGCGGGTGGCGCACTGTTCGATGGCACTCCCGACGTGTCGCGGCTCCCGGCCGAGTTCGTCGTCACCACCTTGGCCGTCAGCCAGATCGACCTGTCCGAGCTCGTGGAGCGTTTCGCGGTCTCGCCCGACGGAGAGCATATCCTCTTCCGCTCGGAAGCCGTTCCCGGGTCGGACGAGGAGCGTCTGATGCTGCGAAGACTCGGGACGCTCGAACCTGAGCCATTCGACGTCGACGGGTATGCGCCCGCCTTCTCGCCGGATGGACGCTACGCGGCCTTCACGGTCGGAGGGCGACTGTTCACGACCCCGATCGACGGCAGTGAGCCGCTCACCGAGTTCGCCGCCATCCCCGCCGCCAGCAGCATCTCATGGAAGGACCCCGACCGGATCATGTTCCGGACGGCCGGAGGGGGAAATCAGGTCTACCACATGGCGTCTCCGACTCCCGGATCCCCGGTGGACTCCATACTGGTCCGCGGAGACACGCTGCTTCGGCGTGCGGAATCGTTGGGCGACGAGCGCTTCCTTCTTTCCCTGAGCGTCGGGGAGCGCGATGTCATCGCGGTGCGCGAATCGGGCCGCATCACGAAGGAGATCGTCCAGGGCCGCAACGCCACGCTGACGCCGACCGGACACCTTCTGTTCGCACGCCGGGCGTCGGACCGGTGGACGCTTGTAGCCATTCCCTTCGACGTCGCCTCAGCCGAGGCCGCGGGAGACGAGATCCTTCTCTCCTCCGACATCCCGTTCAAGTACGCGCTTCCCGCTGCGGTGACGACGGCCGGTGACCTGTATCTTCTCGAAGGCCCTCCACGGGCGGATCGCAGAATCCTCGTCCTCGACCGTGAGGGCCGTGAACTCGATGCCGGATTCCAGTCCGGTCCGTGGGGGTGGCTCTCCGTTTCCCCGACAGGTAGTCGTGTCGCGGGCCAACGCTGGGACGGTCGCAACCGGAGCCTGTGGGTGGGGGACCTGGCGTCGGGTCGCGTCGATCGGCTCACCTTCGACGGCGATCGGTTCGGGCCTACCTGGAACCCCACCGGAGATCGCATCGCCTTCACATACTTCCCGGATGCGATCGGTGCGGATGGGACGCTGACCTCGATGTGGTGGACCGCCGCGGACGGGAGTGAGGAGATCCTGCCCCTCGGGGCCCGACGGGATGCGTATCCTGAGAGCTTCCACCCGGATGGACGGTCCCTCTTCTACCGCTACCTCGGAGGGAACGGCAGCGATATCCGCAGGTTGTCGCTCGAGGACGGGGGTGAAGATTCGGCCGTCCTCGACAGCCGAGCAGGGGAAAGGTGGGCGGTGGTGTCGCCCGACGGCCGCTGGCTGGCCTACATATCCAGTGCCCCCGGCAGTCCTGAGCTTCGTGTCGCGCCCGTGTCCGATGTCTCCTCTCCCACCCCGATTCCGTCCGGAGACGACGTGATCCCGATAGGCTGGCGCGGGGATTCCCGTCGCCTCTTCTATCGGCTCGGCGGTGATGTGTGGGAGGTGGCCGTAGGACCCGATGGTCCGGACCCCGCAACGAGCCGCGTGGCCTTCGAGTTGCCGGACGACGTCGTGAGTGCGTCGATCCTCCCCGACGGAGAGCGACTGGTGATCGTGCGGGGGGGACCCATCCTTGCCGACCTGGTGGTGCGGCAGGGAGCGCTGCCCGCTCGATGAGGCCATCGTCCCGATGATGGACTCGATCAGGACCCGGGAAAAACGAAAACGCCCCCGCCGACACGACGTCGACGGGGGCGTTTCTCAGTGGACCGAGCTGGACTTGAACCAGCGACCTCACGCTTATCAGGGGCGGGAGACCGAAGACCAAATCCCAAGTAGCCCAATAGGGATTACGGCTCAGGCTTGATTGCGGTTGGGTGATTTGGGTGCGGTCAGGCCATCTGCTTGGGTCTCTTTGGCAAAACCGCACCCAAGTTCCCGGGAAGCAGGCTCCCAATCCGCTCACCTGCATAGTCGGTGTGAGCCTACGGCCCTGGATCGCGGGCATACCGGATCGCTGGCACGAACGCGACTCGCCCTTCATTGTCTCCAGATGCCTTCTCTACCCGAACGCCTCACCTTCGCCCTCCAGGGCCGCTATCGCATAGAGCGTGAACTCGGCGAGGGCGGCATGGCGACGGTGTATCTCGCCACCGACCTGAAGCACGACCGCGAGGTGGCGCTCAAGGTGCTCAAGGAAGATCTCGCCGCGGTCCTCGGTGAAGAGCGCTTTCTCGACGAGATCCGCACCACGGCCAAGCTGCAGCACCCGAACATCCTGCCGCTCTTCGACTCGGGCGCGGCGGAAGGCTTCCTCTTCTACGCGATGCCCCACGTGAAGGGCGAGACGCTGCGCGAGAAGCTGAAGCGCGAGGTGCAGCTGCCGGTCGAGGAGGCGGTCGACCTCGCGCGGAAGATGGCCAGCGCGCTCGACTACGCGCACGAGAAGGGCGTCGTCCACCGCGACATCAAGCCGGCCAACATCCTGCTGTCCTCCGGCGAGCCGCTGGTCGCGGACTTCGGGATCGCGCTGGCGGTCAGTCAGGCGAACGACGGCCGTCGCACCGAAACGGGCCTTAGCCTCGGCACGCCGCACTACATGAGCCCC
>DATFJS010000246.1:0-3503 GCA_035269045.1 Longimicrobiales bacterium
GAACTTCTCCGAGGGCGCCTTCGCGGACATGGTCCTCGGGGGCCGGATCACGCTTCCCGCGGGAGACGTGGCCGAGCCGTTCGTCGATGTGGACGACATCGCGGAGATTGCGATCGCCGCTCTCTCGATGGACGGCCACGCGGGAGAGATCTACGAAGTGACCGGGCCGCGGCTGATGACCTTCGCCGACATCGCCGAGGACCTGACCAACGCGACGGGGCGCGACATCTCCTTCGTCACGGTGCCCCACGACGCCTTCATCGACGAGGTGAAGCGGTCCGGGGCGCCGCACGACGTGGTGTGGATGCTGGACTACCTCTTCGCGACGGTGCTCGACGGGCGGAACGCCCATCTCACCGACGGAGTGCGGCGTGCGCTGGGACGCGAGCCCAACGACTTCCGGACCTATGCTCGAGACGTGGCTGCGACGGGCGTCTGGAACCCGGCCCTGTCGGCCCGATGAGCGTGGCGCTGACGGGCGCGGTCGTGGTCGCACTCTTCCTCTGCTCGCTGACCGCCGGATTTCTGTTCGCCTTCGCCGTGGTCGTGATGCCCGGTATCCGGAAGCTGGACGACGCGTCCTACCTGCGCGCCTTTCAGGTGATGGACGGCATCATCCAGAACAACAGCCCGCTCTTCATCGTCATGTGGGTGGGATCCGTCGTGGCGATGCTGAGCGTACTCGTGCTCGGGCTCGGTGTCGGCGGTCTGTCGGGAGTGACCCGTGCGCTCCTGGTGGGCGCGGCCGCGCTTTACCTGGGGGGAGTCCAGGTCCCCACGGCGACCGTGAACATCCCGCTGAACAACCGTGTTCAGGCGCTTGATGTCGACCAGCTGGACGCCCCAACCGCCGAGCGGGAGCGGGACACGTTCGAAGCGCGGTGGAATCGCTGGAACGTCATCCGGACCGTGGTGGCGATCGTGACCGTGGTGATGCTGCTCACCGCGATGGCGCCGTCACCAGCCTCGGGTCAGGCGCCGACTCGACCCGACGCCACCGAGCTGGCGCGCATGGACGAGCGCATCCGGGAGGCGATGGAGGCGGAGCACATCCCGGGTGTGGCGGTGGGCGTCGCGTCCGAGGGTCGCGTGCTGCACATCTCGACCTACGGGCTCTCGAATGTCGAACTGGGCGTTCCCGTGTCCGACAGCTCCGTCTTCGAGATCGGCTCGATCAGCAAGCAGTTCGTTGCGGCGGCGATCCTGCTTCTGGTGGAGGACGGACGCGTGCACCTCGACGACCCCATCCACGAATACCTGCCCGAACTTCCCGGGGAGTGGCGTCCCACACCGCGCGGCGGGCTACTGGGTCGACGGGACGGGCGAGCGGCTGATCAACCGCGATCCGACACAGACGTCGTCGACGCTCGGCGCCGGCGGCCTCGTATCCTCCGTGCACGACATGGTGAAGTGGGACGACGCCCTGAATGACGACCGCATCCTGAGTGACGCATCCCGGACGGCGATGTGGACGTCCGCGGTCCTCGAGAACGGCGACGAGATCGGGTACGGATTCGGGTGGATCCTGCGGGAATACCGGGGTCGCCGATCCGTCGAGCACGGCGGTATGGTGGCGGGATTCGTGGCGGACTTCATGCGCCTTCCGGACGAGGGCCTCGCGATCATCGTGTTCGCGAACCGGTACGAAGGGGACGTCCGAGCGATCCGGGACATCGTTGCCGATGCTTTTCTTCCCGAGGACTAGCCGGAGGCGCCCTCCGGCTGGGCAGGCCACGCCGGGCGGCGTATTGTGCTGGGGTCGCCCCTCCTGACTCCCCGCCCTGATCACTGAAATCACGATGTCAGAGCCACGGGGAGGGCCCCGCCACGCACGGGCCGGATTGACGCACCAGCCATGATCGTCCGCAGACTCGCCGACTCGATCCGCCGCCAGGACTGGGGCACCGTCACGCTGGAAGTCGTGATCGTGGTGCTCGGTGTGTTCATCGGTATCCAGGTGTCCAACTGGAACGACGCGCGTGCGGGCGAGGCGCGGGAGGCGCTGCTCCTGACGGAGCTTCGGGCGGAGGCCCTGAGCAACGCCGCCTCGTCACGGTCGGTGGGAGAGGGGCTGACCGTGGGAGCCGAGGCCGCCCGACGCATCCTCGTCCGACACGACACCCGTGCGTTCGCCTGCGCACCCGACTGCTGGTCGGTGCTGGTCGATCTCATGCATGCCTCCCAGTGGCAGCAGATCTACCAGCGCTGGACCACCTACGAGGAACTGCGCCGGGCAGGTCTGCCGTCCGATCGTCGTATCATCGGTGCCGTCGAGGCCTATCAGCTGGCCAGCCATCGGGTCACCCAGGCACTCGATGCGAGGCCGGACTACCGCACCCTCGTGCGACGTCGCATTCCCATCGATATGCAGGACCTCTACTGGGGGCAGTGCTTCGTCGAAGACGGGAGCTTCGAGATCTATGTGGACCCCTGCCCCGCGCCGAGCGTCCTCCCGCCGATGGATGAAAGCGCGCTCGAGGCCATTCTCTCGGACACCGAGCTCATGGCCACGCTGAGAGAGTGGACCAGCATCGCTCGGGTGAGCGGCAACGGCCTGACGACGCTTCAGGTGGATCTTGCGGCGGAAATCGTTGCGAGCATCGACGAGACGGACGCCGACCGATGATGCGTCTCGTCCAACGAGTCGTGGGCGAGCCGACCTGATCCAGCCCACGACGCAATGAACCTCGGCCAGATCATCGACGCCGCCATGGACCGCTGGCCGAAGCGCTTGCGACCGTCGTCGTCTTCGGGATCCCGCTTCGGTCCGTGTCCTGCGGGGCGACTTCCACCGCGATGGTGTTCGTCCTCTGCGGACCCAACATCCCCGCGCTGGTGCCGTTGACGCCGGTGGTGAAGGAGGAGTTGGCGCGCCTTGGGAAGAGGTGCGTGAGATCGATCACACCGGCCCGGTGCCCCAGGTCGACGACGCGGCAACGTAGCCGTCCGACCTGCCGAGACGTGACGCCTGCCGCACGGGGAGGCGATACGTGGGGAATTCCCGGAGGCCCGATGTACAGCATCTCCCGACCGCGCGGTGGCGCCGGAGCGGCCAGACTGTCAGTCATGCCCTGATCGGGGGCCGTATCGGCCCGATTCCCAGACCATCGACCACAGACCGGAGGACCGGATCGTGCCCCGCTTCGTCTATCTCTTCTCGGACCTCGCGGATGCCCGCGAGGCTGTCGGGGGCGACTGGAGCGCCGTCCGCCTTCTGCTCGGAGGCAAGGGGGCGAACCTCGGCGACGTCACGGAACTGGGCCTCCCCGTGCCTCCGGGGTTCACGGTCACCACGGAGGCGTGCAAGGTCTTCCAGAAAGGCGACGGATCCCTTCCCGACGAGATCTGGCAGGAGGAGATCGCCGCCGTTCGCCGGCTCGAGGCGATGACGGAACGGGGCTTCGGCGACCCCGACGCGCCCCTGCTCGTATCGTGCCGCTCCGGTGCGCCGGTCTCGATGCCGGGGATGATGGACACGGTCCTCAACATCGGCATGAACGACG
>DATFJS010000247.1:0-2860 GCA_035269045.1 Longimicrobiales bacterium
TGCCGGGATCGCTCCGGGCATGCCGCGAGCACGACATCCCGCACGAGCACTGGGACGCGGAGGAACTCCGGCGGCGTGTGCCCGGACTCGAGCTTCCAGAGGGCACGGAGGCGGTGTATCAGAAGGACGCGGCGATCCTGAACCCCACCCGGAGTACGGGAGCCCACATCGCCGCCGCGCGTGCGGCGGGCGCCACGCTGCGCTTCGGCACGCGCGTCGTCGGGTGGGAGACGGAGGGCGACGGGGTGCGGGTGAGGATGGCGCGCGGGGATCGGGAAGAGGACGTCGTGGCGGACCGTCTCGTCGTCACCGCCGGGCCGTGGCTCGGGACGGGTCCGCTCCGGGACCGGCTCCCGGACATCGTGCCGGAGCGACAGGTGATCGGCTGGCTTCCCCACGTCGAGGGGTCGGGTGCGGGTCACGAGTTCCCCGTGGTGAACGCGGACCTGGAGGAGGGGCACGTCTACCTCATGCCCCAGCATGCCGGACGCGGCGTGAAGGTTGGGCTCTACCACCATCTCCACGAGTCGATCGACGATCCGGACACGCCGGACGCCGCACCCTCGGAGCGCGACGCCGCGCTCCTGCAGGCGATCGCGGACCGGTACCTGACCGTCTCGGCGCCGATCATGCACATGCGGACCTGCCGCTTCACGCTCACTCCGGACGAGCACTTCATCCTGGATGCCGTGGAGGGGGGACGGGTCGTGGTCGGAGGCGGATTCAGCGGGCACGGGTTCAAGTTCGCGCCGGCGCTGGCGGACGTCCTCATCGCGCTCGCCCGAGGGGAGGCGCCGCCCGTGCCGCTGGACCCGTTCCGCCTCGACCGCTTCGGCGTCCACGCGTGAGAGGCTCGACATGAGGTGTCCGGCATGACGCGAGACGGAGGGACACGGTGATCAAGCGAGCGCTGCTCTGGGCGTCCACGAACCCCTTCATGGCGGAGCGCTTTCCGCGATACGGGTTCGTGCGTCGCGCGGTACGGCGCTTCATGCCGGGAGAGAAAATGGACGACGCCCTGCGTGAGGCGTCCAGTCTGCAGGACCGAGGGATCCCGTCGCTCGTGACCGAGCTCGGGGAGAACGTCGACACCCTCGAGGCGGCCCGCCGGGTCGTGGGCGAGTGCCTCGAACTCGCGGGTCGCATCGAGGAGCGGGAACTCGATACCGAGCTGTCGGTCAAGCTCACCCATCTCGGCCTCGACCGGGGCGTGGAAGTCACGGTGGACCATGTGGTCGAGATCGCCAGGGCGACCCGAGGGATCGTCTGGGTCGACATGGAGTCCAGCGCCTACGTCGACGCCACGCTGGCCGTCTTCCGGAAGGCTCGCGAGCAGGCCGAGAATGTCGGGATCTGCCTCCAGGCGTATCTCCACCGGACCGAGGCCGACTACGAAGCGTTGCTGCCTCTGCGCCCCGCGATCCGCCTCGTGAAGGGGGCGTATCTCGAGCCCGAGGACGTGGCGATGCCGGAGAAGTCGGATGTGGACGCCGCCTTCGCGCGGCTCGCGGCGCGGATGCTCGAAGACCGAGCGGCGGGCCGCGTGGACCGGCCATGCCTCGGAACGCACGATGCCGCGATCATCGCCGGGGCCCGGGCCGTCGCCACGGAAGCGGGGCTCGACGGCGCCGACTGGGAGGTGGCGATGCTGTACGGGATCGCCACCGCCGAGCAGCGGCGGCTCGCGGAGGCGGGCGTCGGACTGCGGATCCTCATCTCCTACGGGACCCACTGGTGGCCGTGGTACGTGCGGCGCCTCGCGGAGCGCCCGGCCAACCTCGGATTCGTGGTCCGCCAGATGTTCGCACGCTGACGTGACCACCTCTCCCGAATCGGCGATCGACGACGCGTCACCGCCGCCCGGACGGTGGGCCGCGCTCGCTCTCCTCTCCCTGGCGGTCCTGCTCGGCATGGCCGAGTGGTTCACGGCCACGGCCGTAGGGCCCGCGCTCGAGGCACGCTGGTCGCTCACGGGGGGCCAGGTCTCCCTTCTCACGACGCTCGTGCAGATCGGCTTCGTCGCGGGCACCCTCGTCGCGGCGGTCCTGAATCTGGCGGACGTCCTCCCGATCCGGCTCTATTTCGCGGGGGCATCGCTCCTGGCCGCGGCGGCCAACGCGGGCCTTCTGCTCGCGGACGACTTCGCGACGGGATCGGTGCTTCGGTTCCTGACGGGATTCGCACTCGCCGGGGTCTATCCGCCCGCGATGAAGATGTGCGCCACCTGGTTCCGGGCGGGTCGGGGCCTCGCCATCGGAGCGGTCGTGGGCGCGCTCACCATCGGCAAGGCGGCACCGTACCTGATCAAGGCCGTCGGGGGCGTGGGCGAGGCCCCGGTGATCGTCGGTGCCTCCACGGGAGGTGTCGTGGCTGCACTTCTCGTCCTCGCGTTCTACCGTGACGGACCGTACGAATTCGCACGCCGCCCCTTCGACTGGGGCAGGGTGGGGGAGGTGGTCCGGGACCGACCCACGCGCCTGGCCACCCTCGGCTACGTGGGCCACATGTGGGAACTGTACGCGATGTGGAGCCTCGTGCCGGCCTTCCTCGCGGCGACCTTCGCCATGCGGGGTTGGGAGGGAGCCGACGCGCTCGGCTTCGGGGTGATCGCCGTCGGAGGACTCGGCGCGGTGCTCGCGGGGTGGTGGGCGGACCGGTGGGGTCGGGCACGGGTCGCGAGCGCGGCCATGGTCGTCTCGGGTGCCTGCGCCACGGTCGTCGGCTTCATGGGCGGTGCACCGGCCCCGCTGCTGGTGGCGGTCGTCCTGGTCTGGGGCTTCGCCGTGGTGGCGGACTCCGCGCAGTTCTCGGCGCTCGTGACCGAGGTCGCGCCCTCCCACGCCGTCGGTACGGCGCTCAC
>DATFJS010000248.1:0-3101 GCA_035269045.1 Longimicrobiales bacterium
GGCCGAGTCTCCCCACCGCGCGGGCCTGTACTGGACCGGCAGCGACGACGGACTCGTTCACGTCTCCGCGGACGGCGGCGCCACCTGGGAGAACGTCACCGGCAACATTCCCGGCATTCCCGCCCTCACGTGGGTGTCGGAGGTCGTGCCGTCGAGGTACGCCGAAGGACGCGCCTACGTCAGCGTCGACGCCCATCTCGAGAACGACTACTCGCCGTACGTATGGGTCACCGAGGACTTCGGGCAGACCTTTCGCCCGATCACGAGCGGGCTCGAGGGACAGAACGTACGGACGCTGACGGAGGATCACCGGAATCCGGATGTCCTCTACGCCGGAACCGAGACGGGCGTGTTCGTGACGCTCGATCGGGGGGAGAGCTGGCGTCGGATCCGTGCCAACCTGCCCACGGTGCGGGTGGACGAGATCACGCTCCACGAGCGGGACAACGCCATGCTCGTCGCGACGCACGGGCGCGCGCTGTTCGTGCTCGACCACACCGAGCCGATCCAGGAGTACCGGCCCACGATGGCCGAGGGTGGCCCGGCGAAGCTCTTCACGATCCCGGACGCGCTGCAGTGGAAGTCACTCGACGACCGCAACGACGAGTTCTGGGGCCACCAGTTCTTCGTCGGCGAGAACCCGCCCACCGATGCGATCATCAACGTGCACGTGATGGACGAAGTCGATGACCTCGCGCTGCATGTCCACGACCGGACGGGCGCGCTCGTGCGCACGATCGAAGCGCCGGAGGATCGGAGGATGCCCGGGATCCGCACGATCTGCTGGGACCAGCGGGTCCAGCCGATCGCCCCGCCGGATCTGGGGGACGACGACGAGCAGGGTGGTGGTGGATTCGGTGGCGGCGGCGGGGACGAGATCGAAGGCATCCCCGCCCCGCAGCCCGAGGCGGGATTCCGCTCGCGGAATCTCTGCGCCGGCATGAACACGCCGGGCACCGACGGTCCGTACGTGACCCCGGGGGACTATCGAGTCGACCTGGTCGCGAACGGCGAGGTGGTCGATTCGAAGTCGATGACGATCCACCAGGATCCCGAGGTGCGCATGAGCACCACCGAGCGGGTCGCCTACGACAACATCCTGAACGACCTGCACGATCAGCGACGGGCCGGGACCGCCGCGGCCGCCCGCCTGACCCGGCTGTATCGGTCGATGGAGGACGCGGCCGACGAGATCGAGAACTCGGACGTCCCGGACGACGTCGAAGACGACTTCGAGGCGTTCCGGGAGGAGTTCGACGAGATCCGCGGAGAGTTCGGCGTGCCGCTCGGAGGCGGTGGCGGCCGGCGGTTCGGCGGTGGCGGTGGCGCCGGCGCACTGGGTGCGGTCGCCGGGATCGGCGGAGAAATCGGCGCGTTCTGGGAGGCGCCGAGCGACGCGCTCGTCCAGCGCTACTACGCCGCCAAGGCGGATCTCGCGGCCGCGATGCGACGGGTCGAGCCCTTCATGGAGCGGGCCCGGGCGGTGAGCGCATCGCTCGCGGACGAGGGGATCGAGATGGAGGTCCCGGGCGGGATGTAGGCCGAGCGGCTGCGAGGGGTGCGGGCGTCGGACCGGCGCCCGCACCCCCCCGTCTCAGTTCCCGCCGATCCGCGACATCGGGGACTCGATTTCGCGATAGTCGGCGGGTGGGTCGAGGAACCCGGGCTCCAGCGTGACCGACTCCACGTCGCGGATCTCCTGAACGACGCGCATCAGCGACTGCTGGACGAGTTCGGGCTCCTCCGGTTCGTCGTCCCCACCGCCGAACAGGCCGCCGAGTGCCGAGCGGGCCGCGTCCATCGCGCCGGCTCCGGCCGCTCCGGTCAGCCCTGGACCCTGATCGAGCTCCTGGTCGAGGGCGTCGATCGCCGCCTGGCGGTCGAACTCCATATCTCCCGGAAGCAGCATGAAGAGCGAGGTGGTGCGGACGGCCATGCCGCCCAGGTCACCCATCTCCTCCTGCATCCGCTCCAGGGCTTCCGCCATGCGGGGGTCGGCGGCCAGCGGACCCATGTCGTCACCCCCCTCGAAGCTCGCCGGTGCGAACTCCATCGCCGCCTCGCCCAGCTCCGCGAAGGCCGGATGGTCCGACAGCTCCGCGCTGATCCACATCTCGGAAAGGAGCACCATGCGACCGGCGAGAGGACTCTCTCCCTGCTCGTCGGCCTGTTCACCCCGAGCCTCCATGGTCAGCGTCAGGAGCACCTGCTCGGCGTCGTAGCCGGAGACCGTTTCCGTTCGACCCGTCCGCTCCACGTCGAACTCGCCCTCGAATTCGGGTGCATCGTCCTGCTCGGCGGCCGCTTCGTCCCGCGACCTCATCGCTTCTTCCGCGTCCTGCCGGGCCCGGTCCGCCATGGCGGTCATGTTCCCGAGGTCCATCGCATACCAGGTGCGCGCATCGTGGTCGACCTGGATCATCCGTCCCTCGGTCATGTGCAGGATGGTGGAACCGCCATCGGCGTCCATGCGCATCGCGCCGTCCCCGACCCAGACCTCCTCGACGGACGGTTCGTCCATGTCCGAGAAGGCCGACATCAGGGCTCCGAGCGTGCCCCCCATCTCGAAGGTCGAGACGCTGGTATAGTGGAGCGCCTGGGCGGAGGCGGCGACCGGGGTGATCGTGGCCGCGGCGAGCAGAAGCAACGGGATGGAGAGGAATCGGAGCGAGCGGCGCATGGGAAATCCGGGTCGGGTGAACGTGCCAGACTGCTCTCCCGAGATATGGGACGACCCGGGCCGGAATCAAGGGATGTCGTCCACGCCGGCGCCGGCGACGCGGGTCGACCGCGGTGTGGTCGAAACTAGTTTGGCGTTGTTTCGTACATTTAGATGAGGGCAGCCACTACTCCGACAAGCGAGCGCGACCCATGGGAATTCTCATCGACTGGCTCATCCTGACGGTGGCGGTGTGGATCACCGCGGCGATCCTTCCCGGCGTGCACGTGAAGAGCTTCGGCAGCGCCTTCGGCGTGGCCGCGATCTTCGGACTGCTCAGCTGGGCGCTCGGATGGCTGCTCTGGACGGTGTTCGCCATCGGTACGCTGGGCATCGCCCTGGTGCTGGCCTTCCTGACACGCTGGATCATCTACGCGATCCT
>DATFJS010000249.1:0-4836 GCA_035269045.1 Longimicrobiales bacterium
CATGCTGCCACCCTCCTCGGCGACGAACTCCCAGGCGGCCTTCTCGGAGGTGGCGTTCTTCCGATTGCCGAGCTCGGGCACGATCGAGCGGATCTCCGAGTCGAAGAGGCCCACGAGACGCACCAGCCAGTTGGGCAGTTCGCGCGTCGGCACCCGCTTCGCCCTGTCGCCGAGGCGCTCCCGTAGAACGTTCGCCATTTCCTTGATCGACATGACGTCGCCCGAGATCGCGAGAAAGCGCTCACCGGCCCCGGCGGGGCGGGTCATGGCACGCAGATGGAGATCGACGACGTCCCGCACGTCCACGACCCCGAAATGGAGCTTCGGGCAGCCCGGCAGGTCGCCATCCATCAGCCGGTGGATCAGGCGGATCGACGTCGCGTAGTCCGCGTCCAGCACTGGTCCGAGGACCAGGACCGGGTTCACGACGGAGAGCTCCATGCTGCCACCCTCCTCGGCGACGAACTCCCAGGCGGCCTTCTCGGCCAGCGTCTTCGACTTCGTGTAGGCGGACACCGGGCGGAGGTCGAACGAGGTCCAGTCGTCTTCGTTCAGTGGACGATCCAGATCCGGATGCCCGTAGCCGATCGCGGCGAAGGACGAGGTCTGCACGACACGCTTCACGCCGCCGTCGCGGGCCGCTCGCAACACCCGGAGCGTACCCTGCCGCGCCGGCACGATCAGGTCGTCCTCGTGTTCGGGGGTGGTGGAGGGGAAGGGGGAGGCGATGTGGAGGACGTGGTCGCAGCCGGACGCCGCCTCCGCCCAGCCGTCGTCCTCGGTCAGATCCGCGAGGTGGAAGGACAGGCGAGAGTCGTCGGTGATGCCGCCGGCGCCCAGCATCCGCCGCACGTCCTCCGCGCGTGCCTCCGTTCGAACGGTGGTGCGGACATGATGGCCCTCCCCCAGGAGCCGCACGATCGCGTGGCTCCCGATGAATCCGGAGCCGCCGGTGACGAGAACCGTGTACGGCGCCATCAGCAGCCGACCCCCAGGAGGGCGACTGCACGCGGGATGGCGCGTGTCATGCCGGCTCGGGGTCGGTCGTCGGAGCGGGTGTTCATCGGGCCGCGTGGAAGTGAGTCATGTCGCGGAATGTAAGCTCGAGTCCCGTCCCGCCGCGCCCCAGTAGTTGAAGCTCGCCGGCCGCCAGCCCGGGATGTACGTCGATTCGAGATCGACGGTCTCGAATCCGCTCGCTCGCAGCAGGGCGGGGATATCACGGCTCAGGTGGCACCCGCCGGCGAGTCGTTTCCACAGCGGATCGATCCGATTCTGCCACCGCTCGACGCTCGCATCCGGCGCACGCCCGTGCTCGCAGAAGAGCAGGGACCCGCCGGGCCTCAGGACGCGACGCATCTCCGCCAGGGCCGACGACACGTCCGGGATCGAGCAGAGGGTGTACGTCACCACAACCGTATCGAAGCTGGCGGCCTCGAGTGGGATCTCCTCCGCCGATGCAGAAACGAATTCGACGTTCATCGGCACGCCATGCGCCGCGCGCCTCGCCCTGTCCGTAAGCTCGGGCGCCGGGTCGAGGCCGAGGACCTCGGTGACGCGGGCCGGATCGTAGAAGGGCAGGTTGAGCCCCGATCCGATTCCGATCTCGAGCACCCGGCCGCTCGCGCGCGGGACGATCTTCGCCCGTTGTCGCGTGATCGGCCGCGAGCCGCAGGCCAGGTGGATGAGTCGCGGCAGGACGTACTTCGAGTAGAGTCCCACGATCAGGTATGAACGAAACGACCCCGCCCGAGGTCCAGGCCTCGAGCGGGGTCGATATCGTCCGTGATCGGACCGACCGGAAAGGTCAGTCGCGCACGCGGTCCTTGAGGCCCTTGCCGGCCTTGAAGGTCGGAACGGTCATCGCCGGGATCTGAATCGTCTCACCCGTGCGCGGATTCCGGCCCTCGCGCGCCTTGCGATTGCGCGTGCCGAAGGTGCCGAAGCCGGTGATCGTGAAGTCGCGCCCAGCGTCGAGCTCGACGGCGATGATGCCCTCACGGGGGTCCGTCGAGAAGATCGAATCGATCACTTCACGGGCCTTCGCCTTCGTGATGTCCGTCTGCTTCGCCAGCTTCGCCGCAAAATCGTCCTTGTTCATCCTGTTCCGTCTCCTGTGATGATGAGATCCCGCACGGGTTCGAACACTGTCATTATCAGGCGCGAGCGGCCCATTGCCAAGTCCCGCCCGATCCCTGCTTCACAACGTATTTACTAGGCTTTCTCCGATTTCGCACCCTTCGCGTGCTCGATCGCGACCGGTCGGAGGTGCGTTTTGCGCCGGGCCCTCACGGTCGTGGGGGATCCGGAGCTTCGCTACACGCTCCCCGACGGGTGCGCCATCGCTGCTCGCCGCCGTGCCGCCACGATGGCATTCCAGTGACGATGGCACGCTGGAAATGGCGACATGGCGCCGTTTCCCTGGTGTCGCTCACGGGGCGTCGGATGACGGAGGCATCCCGAAGTAGAGCATGTTCGGAGCATCGGACCGCGCCATCACCACATCGAGCAGGCCATCTTCGTCGAGGTCGCCCACCGCGAATCCGTAGGCGGCGCCTGCGTCGTCACCGAACGGCACAGCGGCGAATCCGGCGCCCTCGTCGTTGAAGTAAACGACCGGCCGCGCCTCGACGTAGCCGATGATCACGTCGGGCCGACCATTCTCGTCGAGGTCGTGGACGGCCAGCGCATACGGCCGTGCAGCGACCTCCCCGAGGGCCAGAGGAGGATCGAACGTCAGGTCCGGTGCGCCGAACAGCACCGAGGGTCCCGACCGTTCGTCGATCACGACCAGATCCAGCACGCCGTCGACGTTGATGTCGGCGGTTCGCACGCTGCGGATGACGTCGTCACCCGCGCCGAACGGAACCCGCTCATCGAATTCTCCGTTCCCGTCGTTCAGATGGATGAAGCTCTGTCCACCGTCCCGGTGCGGCACGACGAGGTCCAGGTCACCGTCTCCGTCGAGGTCCGCCGGACGAATCGTGGTCGCCGATCCATCCGGCAACGCATCGCACTCCGGGGCGAACCGGCCCTCTCCGACTCCGAAGCATATCCGACCGGGGCCTCCGTCCGGGCCGTAGCGATTCGCCAGCACGACGTCCGGCAGCGAGTCACCGTTCAGATCCGCCACGGCCAGATGACGGGTGGGCCACTCCGGGTCACCGAAGGTCGAAGCGACCGTGAACCGACCGGACCCGTCGTTCAGGTGGACCAGCTTGGGGTCGGGGGCGTCGTTGCTCACGACGAGGTCGAGGTCACCGTCTCGATCGAGGTCGACCAGCTCCCCCGAGTACGAGCGATCCGGGGACGCCCCCACCGCGTAGGCGGCCTCGAACGTGCCATCGCCAAGGCCCCGCAGAACAAGGTCCACGAGCGGCCAGTGCCGACCCTTCACGAGCACGATGTCCTCATGTCCGTCCCCGTCGACGTCCCCCACGGACACGTTCGCGGACGTGTACGCGGAGTCCTCGAGCACGAGTTGTCGGTCGAGGGCGCGCGTTCCCCCCGCCGAGTCCGGAGGCGAGGCACAGCCCGCACCGAGGAGGACCAGGCTCATGGATACCCGACGGAGTATCTCGACCCGCCCGGCACGAGCCCTCAGGGTGGAGATCGTGGCCACGCCTGGAATCGCAACGTGGGGATCGCATCGAATCCCGACAGGAGCTGGAGCACGACCAGCACCATCAGTGCATTCGAACTGATCCATCAGTGTGGTCTGCGCTGTGGAGGAAGGCGCCGTCGTGATCTTCCCGATCTACCGAACGAATCCGCCGACAGGACCGAGATACGATGCGCCAAGGCCGTCCAGCACACCGCGGACGTCATCGCTCGGGTTCCCGTACACGTGGAAGCCCGTCGGTGTGAAGCAGCTCATGAATCGCTCGGCGAACTTCTCGCCGAAATTTCCGAGGTGCACCATCGTGGCGCCCGAGTCCGCATAGCGCTCACTGATGTGACACACGGAGCCGTCGGCACTGAGAAACCACTCGTAGCCCAGGCAGCCCGACTCCTGCCGAGTCGCCTCGACCATCTCGGCAATCAGGGCGTGAACGTCGTCGAGTCGGCCGTCCTGCACCGAGAGCTGGAGGTTCCACGAGACGACGTCGGACATGGGCGGTACTCCGCTGAAGAGGGGTGGGCCGGACGGGGCCGGGAGCCGGGGAGGCATTGTGGTATGCCCCGCGTCGTCAGCGCCAGCGGAGCAGCGATGAACACGCTGATGGTCATCGGTCGTGGCTCGTAGATCGGGGGGAGGGAGATCATGCGGCCCGCTGCCGAAGGCGGAGAGTCACCGGCCGAGCGCCGCACGGATCTCGGCCACGGTCACCGCTTCACCGGACCGGCAGGCTCGAGCCTCCGCGGGCAGGCGGGTGACGTCGCCCAAGGGCGTGCCATCCACCAGCACCGTCGGGGAGGGATACCGCGCGACCCGCTGGGGCACGTCGTCGTCGTCGACGTTCCACTCGACCCACCTGGCGTCGGTCTCGCCGGCCAATGCCTCCCGCAGGGTTGCCCGAGCCGCTTCGACGTGCGGGCATCCGGCGAAGTAGACGAGTTCGATCACCGCGTCAGTGGCCGCGCGTACCACGTTCGTACGCCTCGCGGAGCTTGACCCGGGCAAGGCTGGTGCTGGCATCACACTGCATCTCGAGGTCCGTGGCGCCGTGCCCGGAAAAGGAGCAGTGGTAGTCGCGCGCCCCGGCGGTCCGGAGTTCGATGCCCAGGTCGGAGAAGGTGAGATCGAAGCGCCCGTTCTCGAAGTCCGCGTCACCGAGGTCGGCCAGCGTACGAGGGAGTCGTGATTCGGTGGCCTCGAAGTCCCGCACGGCGTCG
>DATFJS010000250.1:0-9845 GCA_035269045.1 Longimicrobiales bacterium
GCGGGTCTCGGGGCGGGTCTCGGGCGTGGAATCCATGGGCGATCCCCTACCCCGATCCGACGGCGAGTTCCGGGTGCGGGGACCCCGAGCGTTTCCCGGGGAGCGTTTCCCGGGAGCGTTTCCCGGGGAGCGTTTCCCGGGAGCGTGTCCCGGGTCGGTCCCTCGAGCCGACCCGCTCTCGGTCAGTCCTTCGTGACGCCCAGCTGCTGCGGAAGCGTTTCGAGCTTCAGCACCTTGTACGTCCGGTCACCCACGGGAAGCGAGATCGTGACCTCTTCCCCCTCGCGGGCGCCCTTGAGGCCCGATCCGATGGGCGACGCCATCGACACCTGTCCGGAGTCGAGATCCATGAAGTCGCCGGCCACGATGGTGAGGTCCATTTCCTCGTCCATCTCGAGGTCGTGGATCTTCACCTTCGAACCGAACCCGACCCGATCCGTCGGCATGTTCTCGACATCGATCTTGGAGAGCTCCGACGCGCGCTGCTGGAGATGACCGATCCGGGCCTGCACGAAGCCCTGCCGCTCGAGCGCGAACTTGTACTCGGAATTCTCCTTCAGATCCCCGTGCGCGACCGCAACGTTGATCCGCTCGGGCAGCTCGACGTTGAGCTCGTGCGTGAGCTCCTCGATCTCCGTCTCGATGCGTTCGCGAATTTCGTCCAGCATGGGGCCTCCGACCGAATAAGAAACACCGCCTCGTCCCGGGGGGCGGGCGGCGTGTGTCCTGCGGGATAAGAGCAATTCAGCCCGTCGCGTAGAATACGCTGTGCCGGGTCGTTACTTCAAGAGTCGGCCTCGAGTTCCGGATCGCCGATGACGCCGTGCACGACGTCCGCCCGCTCCAGAGCGGCATCCCGGGTACTTCCGAGAACGTTCACGTGGCCGACCTTTCGACCGGGACGCTCGGACTTTCCGTAGTCGTGCAGGCGGGCACCCTCGCACGCCAGAAGCGCCTCCGGGTCTCCCCGACGCCCGATGAGGTTGAGCATCACCGTGGGCCAGGCCACCGAGGTCGGACCGAGCGGGAGCCCGCAGATGGCGCGCACGTGGTTCTCGAACTGGCTCGTCACGGCCCCGTCCTGTGACCAGTGACCGGAGTTGTGCACGCGGGGCGCCATCTCGTTGGCCAGAAGCTCATCGCCCACCTGGAAGAACTCGACGGCGAGCGTCCCCACGTAGTCGAGGGAATCCGCGAGAGCCCGGACCGCCTCTTCCGCCTGACGGCGCACACCGTCGGACACCGCAGCCGCCGGTGCATCGGTGCGCGTCAGGATGCCCTCGACGTGCGTGTTCTCCACCAGCGGATACGGATGCACCCGGCCCTCGACCGTCCGTACCGCCACAAGCGAGAGTTCCCGATCGAAGGGCACGAACGCCTCGAGGATGCACGGGACCGACCCGATGCGCTCGAACGCGCCGACGAGAGCCGCCTCGGAGCGCAGAACCTCCTGCCCCTTCCCGTCGTAGCCGAACCGGCGCGTCTTCAGGACGGCGGGAAACCCGATCTCCGCGACGGCGGACTCGAGCGCCCCCTGCCCGTCGACCGGCCAGTACGCGTTGGTCGCGATGCCGAGCGACTCGAAGCGCGTCTTCTCGCTGAGGCGGTCCTGCGCGACGTCCAGCGCGGCGGGCTCCGGTCGCACCGGGACGATCTCGCGGAGACGGTGCGCGAGCCCGACGGGGACGTTCTCGAATTCGTACGTGACCACGTCGAGCCCGTCGACGAATCGCTCCAGGGCCGCATCGTCGTCCCAGTCGGCCCGGATGTGCTCGCCGAAACCCGCGATCGCCTCGGCGCTGCCAGGATCCCAGAAGCGGAAGGCCACGCCGAGCGGCCGGCCGGCCTCGGCGAGCATGCGTCCGAGCTGCCCACCTCCCAGAACGCCGACGTGATGATCGGCGACCGGCACGACCATGGACCCCCCGTTCACGAGCCCGGAGCGGGCTCGCGCGGATCGGGATCGTCGAGAACGGCTCCGGTTCGGGCGTCTCGCCATGCCTGAACGGCCGCGCGAACGTCCGCTCGGTGGGTGCCCAGAATCTGGGCGGCCAGGAGCGCCGCGTTCTTCGCTCCGGACGCGCCGATCGCCAGCGTGCCGACCGGCACGCCACCCGGCATCTGCACGATCGAGAGCAGCGAGTCGAGTCCGTTGAGCGCGCGCGACTTCACCGGCACCCCGAGGATCGGCACCACCGTCTTCGCCGCGAGCATCCCGGGAAGGTGCGCCGCACCGCCCGCGCCGGCGATGATGACCTCGATCCCGCGATCCTCCGCCGTCTCCGCGTATTCGTAGAGGAGATCGGGCGTACGGTGCGCGGACACCACGCGGACCTCGTGCGGGATGTCGAGCACCTCGAGGATGTCGACCGCGTTCTTCATCGTCTCCCAGTCGGACCGGGAGCCCATCACGACGCCGACGAGTGGCTCGGACATGGAGTGCGGGGCAGAGGGTGAGGAGGAACCGGAGGTTGTCGATGCCGGAGGACCGGGTCAACCATCTCGGCCCACCGCCCGGAACGGACTCCGGGTCCGCCCGGTACCCTGACGGGCATTGTGCACGGGAATTCAGCGGGCCACGCGCGGTCCCCCCATCCCCGAGGTCATCGCCATGTCCCAGCCCATCTCCGACTTCCCCGAACAGGCCCCTGCTCCCTCCGACGCGACCGACCCGGCGAACGCTCCCCCGGCCGAAGTCGACGTCGTGGCGCTCGCGGACTACATGGCCCGTCCCCACGCCGACCTGAGGCGCCGGGTGCTCGAACTGCTCGCTACCGAGCCCTTCCGCTTCGATCCCGAGCTGGATCGGGCCGAACAGCGCGAACAGACCCTTCAGGCGATCCGGATCATCGCGGACGAGGGCCTCGGACTCGTCGGCTTCCCGAAGGAATACGGGGGTGGAGGCGACCCGACGGGCGCCGTCGCCGTCTTCGAGACGCTGGCGTTCGGCGACATCTCCACCGTGATCAAGTTCGGCGTGCAGTTCGGCCTCTGGGGCGGAAGCCTCTACCAGCTCGGCACGGAGACGCATCACGACCGGTGGCTCGAGAAGATGGGGCGCATGGAGCTGCCGGGTTGTTTCGCCATGACCGAGATCGGACACGGCTCGAACGTGCGCGGCATCGAGACGACCGCCACGTACGACGCCGACACCGACGAGCTGGTCGTCCACACGCCGCACGAGGGGGCGGGCAAGGAGTGGATCGGGAACGCGGCCCTCCACGGGCGGATGGCCACGGTCTTCGTGAAGCTCGCCGTCGACGGGGAGGATCACGGCGTCCACGCGGTCGTCGTGCGGATCCGCGACGAGGACGGCCGTTCGATGCCCGGCGTGCGGATCGAGGACAACGGCCCCAAGGCGGGGCTCAACGGCGTCGACAACGGGCGCATCTGGTTCGACGAGGTCCGGGTGCCCCGCGATCATCTGCTCGACCGCTTCGGGCGCATCACGGACGAAGGCCGCTACGAGAGTCCCATCGACTCTCGCGGACGTCGCTTCTTCACGATGCTCGGCACGCTGGTGGCGGGGCGAGTCAGCGTGGCAGCCGGTGCGGTGAGTGCCGCGAAGACGGGACTCGCGATCGCCGTTCCGTATTCGGACCGGCGCCGACAGTTCGGTCCCAAGGACGCCGAGGAAACCCCGATCCTCGACTTCCGGATGCAGCAGCGCCTGCTGCTGCCGAAGCTCGCGACCACCTACGCTCTCCACTTCGCCATCCGCCGGCTCGCCGCGGACTGCGGGGCGATGGTCGACGCGGGTCAGCTGGAGGAGGAGGGCCAGGAGGTCGAGGCGCGTGCCGCCGGGCTGAAGGCGTATGCGACCTGGCATGCGCTCGACACGCTCCAGGCGTGCCGCGAGGGAATGGGAGGACGGGGCTTCCACGCCGACAACCGCATCGGCCGCATCCGTCAGGACGTCGACATCTTCGCCACCTTCGAGGGGACCAACGTGGTCCTGCTCCAGCTGGTCGCGAAGAGCCTGCTCACCGCCTACCGGAAGGAGCTCGGCAGCATCGGCTTCTGGGACGTCGTGCGGATGGTGACGGACCGCGCACAGGAACGGGTCACCGAGCTCAACCCGATCGTCACCCGCCGTACCGACCCCGAGCATCTGCGCGACCCCGACTTCCATCAGCAGGCGATGGAGTACCGCGAGCGACGGCTCACCGCGTCCGCCGGTCGACGTCTCAAGCAGCTCTACGACGACGGGATGAACTCCTTCGACGCCATCAACGCCTGCCAGGACCACCTCATCGCCCTCGCCATGGCGCACGTCGAGCGGAGGATGGTGGAGGCGTTCCAGGACGGCGTCGCCCGCGCGCCCACGCCCGGCGTGTCCGAGACGCTCAGGTCGGTGGCGCAGTTGTTCGCGCTGGAGCGACTCGAGGCCGACCGGGCGTGGTTCCTCGAGGCCGGCTACTTCGAGCCCGCCAAGAGCCGCGCGATCCGTACCGAGGTGAACGCCCTGTGCGGCGAGATCCGACCCGTGGCGGTCGACCTCGTCGAGGGCTTCGGCATCCCCGACGACGTCCTCCGGGCACGCGACGCCTGAGGTCGTCGAGCGGACTCCGGACGCGACCTCGCAAGAAACACTTGTTCCTCGCGCGAGCGGCCCCGTATCTTGCAAGGCGATATTGGAAGCTCACCCCGTACACAGCCCGCCCCGCCTCGAAGCGGAGGATTGACATGCTGAAGCGAAGTCTGACACTCCTCGCCCTCATCGGGCTCGCCGCCCCCCTGTCGGCTCAGGAAGAACACGAGTTCAGCTACGACCGGCCGGACGCCTCCACCTTCGGCGCCGTCCTCGGTGATCGTCTGATCCCCGAGAACACGCTGTGGGTCGGATACGTGTTCGAGCAGGCGGACTACGACGGGATCCGGTTCGGAACCGACGAACTGGACGCCTTCACGGTGTTCGGGACCTACGCCACCGCCCCCTTCGATCGAACCGACCGCAGCCACCGGCTCCAGTTCGCGTACGGCGTCACCGACTACCTGACGGTCCGCGCGTCCGGCGTGTTCGTGGACTATGAGCGCGACGTGATCGCCGAGGGTGAAGGGCCCGGCGAGCTTCTGCTGGCGACGACGTCGAACGACGGGATCGGCGACATCGACATCGAGGGCCTGCTTCGGGTCTACCAGTCGCCGTCCTTCCTCGCCCACGCGAGCCTCGGCTTCGAGTTCCCCACGGGTGACTACGACGCCACCGGGTTCAACCTGGGTGCCGACAGCGAGACCCGCCTGCCGTACAACATGCGTCGCGGCAGCGGATCGGTATCGGTCGTTCCGGGGCTGACGATGTCGACGCAGAACGAGTTCGCGACGGTCGGCGCTCAGGTGAAGGCGCGCCTCCGGGTGAACGACAACTCGTTCGACTGGCGCGCGGGTGACGAGGTCGAGGCGAACCTCTGGGCCGGCTACCGCATGAACGACGTGATCGCGGTGACCTCCGGCCTCCGGGTTCTGCGCTTCGGGTCCATCGAGGGTGAAGACCAGGCGCTCGATCCGAGCCGTGATCCGGCGGAAGACGTGATCCTTTCGGGCGGCACCATCGTGTCGCTTCCGCTCGGCCTGAACGTGATGCTCGACGAGGGGATCCTCGCCGGCAACATGTTCTCGTTCGAGTTCGACTGGACCATCCACGAGGACTACGAGAACGTCCGCCTCGGGCTGGATCGGACCTTCCGCATCACCTGGAGCAAGCCGTACGCGCTGTAGGCCGCAGAGGCTGAGGCCGGGGGGCGACGTCCCCCCGGAGCAGGAGAAAGGGCCCGGACTCGTCGACGAGTTCGGGCCCTTCTTCGTTCAGGTCAGTCTGCTTCCGCTCGGCCTGTTTCCGTACTACCCGATCCGGACCAGGTGGTAGTTCTTCTTGCCCTTCCGGAGCACGAGGAAGCGACCCTCGATCGACCGGTCGAGCGTGACGGTCGCATCGACGCTCTCCACGCGGTGCGCGTTCACGTAGATCCCGCCACCGTCGACCGCGCGTCGCGCCTCCCCCTTCGAGTCGGTCACCCCGGCGTCCGCCAGCAGATCCACGATCCCGATCCCCTCACCCTCGAGGTCGGCCTTCGCGATCTCGCTCGACGACACGTCACTGAAGACGTCCGCGATCTCGTCGGCGGCGAGGCCGTCCAGTTCGCCGCCGAACAGTGCGTCGGTGGCCCGGAGCGCGCGTGACAGGCCGTCCTCGCCATGGACACGCCGGGTCACATCCTCCGCCAGCGCCTTCTGGGCGGCGCGCTTCCAGGGCTCCTCGGCGTGCTCCGCCTCGAGCGCCTCGATCGCGTCCCGCTCCATGAGGGTGAAGAAGCGGAGGTACGTTCCGGCGTCCTCGTCGGTCGTGTTGATCCAGAACTGGTAGAACCGGAACGGCGACGTGCGGTCGGGATCGAGCCAGACGGCGCCCTCCTCCGTCTTCCCGAACTTCTTTCCCGCCGAGTTGGTGACGAGTGGAAACACGATCCCGTGCGCCTCCCGCCCATGAAGGCGTCGCACCAGATCGATGCCGGCGGTGATGTTGCCCCACTGGTCGCTGCCGCCGAGCTGGAGCGTGCATCCGTCGTCCTCGCAGAGTCGCGCGAAGTCGTACGCCTGCAGCAGCTGGTAGCTGAACTCGGTGAAGGAGATGCCGCTTTCCTCGTCCTCGATCCGACGCTTCACCGACTCCTTCCGGAGCATCGCGTTGACCGAGAAATGCTTGCCCACGTCCCGCAGGAAGTCGATCAGCGAGATCTTCCCGAGCCAGTCGAGGTTGTTGCGCATCCGCGCCGGGTTCTCCTTCGCGTCGAAGTCGAGGAAGGGTTCGAGCTGCTTCCGGATCGCCTCGGCGTTCTCGCGGGCCGCCTCCATCGTCAACAGGTTGCGCTCGGCCGACTTGCCGGAGGGGTCGCCGATCAGTCCCGTCGCGCCGCCCACCAGCGCGATCGGATGATGCCCGGCCCGCTGGAGGTGCACGAGGCCCATCACCGCGAGCAGGTGCCCGACGTGGAGGGACGACGCCGTCGGGTCGAAGCCGATGTAGCCCGCACGCGGCTCGGTCAGATGGTCGGCGGCGCCTTCGGTCGAGTCCTGGAGAAGGCCCCGCCAGGTGAGCTCGTCGAGAACGGACATGGGTCGGGAGGCTGGGAGGTGGGTGGATCCGGCTTCCAACGGTAGTGCCACCGGTCCGGCGATCAAGGGCGATGCGGCCCGGCGCCGTGCTACCCCGGACCGGTCGATCGGCCACCGGTGTCCTCGATCGAGGACATGGTTGTGGGAGAATGGGGGTCGCCGACGGCGTTCGGGGGCCCCGTCCTTCCCGCTGCTCCCAGCCCCTCCCTTTCCCACAAACCGTTTCATGCCAGGGACTTGTGTCCATTGTGCCCGTCGCCCGCGAATCCGGCATCCTTCCTGCGCGTAGTGAGTGGTGAGGACAGGACGACCATTTCACATGGGAGACGGGACATGGGCAGGGGACGAGGATGGCTGGTGCTCGCCGCCGGGGCGACCGCACTGCTGGCAGCGGAGGCCGTCGAGGCGCAGGATCGGGGACCGTACGCCGTGCAGGTCGAACGCCGGCAGGCCGTCAATCCGCGATTCGCCCTCAACCTGAGCTTCGTCGGCGCCGACGCCGTGGGTGAGTTCGAACAGTTCGTCGACGGGGGCTTCGGTGGGCAGGCCGGGATGAGGTTCGGGGTCGACCGCCGCGCCATTCTGGGGGTCCGCGTGGACGGTGGCTTCATGATCTACGGCCACGAGCGTCAGACGCTCTGCTTCTCGGCCCCGATCGGCTGCCGCATCGGGACCGACCTCACCACGACCAACACGATCGGCTACGGAGGGATCGGACCCGAGATCGCGATTCCCGGTGCGGTCAGCCCGTACGCCTTCGCCACATACGGGTTCAGCTGGTTCAGTACCCAGTCGAGCCTGTCCGGCGTGGACGACTGGGACGAGGACCTGTTCGAGACCCGCCACTACGGCGACTTCGTCGGCGCGGCCCGCTTCGGCGGTGGAATCCGCTTCCGGGTCGGCGGTCACGACCGAGGGGCGGTCTCCATCGACCTCGGCGCGGAGTACAACCGGAACGGGGTGGCCGAATACCTCCGGGAGGGCGACATCCTCGACCATCCGGACGGGTCGATCACGCTCTTCCCGAACCGCACCGAGGCCAACTACATGACCTTCCGCGCCGGCGTGCAGATCGGGCTCGGCGGTGGGCGGGACGACGACCGGTGGGACGAGCGGCGCCGGCGAGGCGACCGGCGGCACTGATCACGGACCGGATTCGGCGATGCCTGCCGGATCCGGTCAGTCGGTGCGGTCCAGCACCGGTCAGTCGGTGCGGTCCAGCACCCAGCCGAAGGCGGACAGCGCCTTCCGATAGTGATGGTCGGTGACGTAGAAGTCGTGGCGTCTCGACTCGACATAGCGACGGCCGCCCCGCAGGTCCGGACGATCGGTCGCGATTCGCTCGAGGATGGGGGTCGCCGACCGTCCGCCTTCCAGGAGCCGGGTCAGCGTGCCGGCCGCCACCTCCGCCTGCTCGGCGAAGAGCTCGTAGGCGGCTCCGTCCGTCTCGAAGATCCCCATGAGCGAGAGGCTGGGCTGCGCCCGGTGCAGGAGCATCAGGTACAGGTCGTCCGGTCCGGTGAAGGTCCCCTGCTCCAGGAACGGAACGTCCCGTCGATAGCCGGTCGCCAGCAGCACCAGGTCGACCTCTTCCCGGCTGCCGTCCTCGAACACGACCTCCCGCCCGTCGAGCCGGGTCACGTCCGGCTTCGCCGTCAGATCCCCATGCCCGAGGTAGTGGAGCACCTGGGTGTTCATGATCGGGTGCGACGCCAGGATCGGATGGTCCGGCTTCGGGAGGCCGTACCGCGTGAGATCGCCCACGAGAACGCGATTCAGCAGGAAGCCGAACAGCGGACGCTCCAGCCAGGCGGGAAGCGAAGGCCCGCTGTGCGCGAACACGTCGGACGGGGTCCCGAAGACGTACTTCGGCACGAAATGGTAGCCCCGTCGCAGCGAGAGGAACGCCCGGTCGGCCGAGCGGGCGGCGTCGCAGGCGATGTCCACGCCCGAGTTGCCGCCACCGACGATCACCACACGTCGGCCACGGAACTCGTCCGGCGAGCGGTACGACTGCGCGTGGCGGATCTCGCCGTCGAAGGTGCCCGGGATCTCCGGAAGGTTGGGGTGCCACGTGACGCCGGTCGCCACGACGAGGCCGGAGAATCGCCCGGTGGTGTCGGTCCCGGCTTCGTCCCGCCACGTGACGTCCCACGACGGTGCCGGGCCCGAGGACGCGGCGGGCCGCGCACGCGTGACCGTCACCCCGAAGGTGATGTGCCGCTCGAGGTCGTGATGGCGCGCGTACGCCTCGATGTAGTCGAGGATCCGGTCGTGCCTGGGGTAGTCGGGATATGACGCCGGCATCGGAAAGTCCGGAAAGCCCGACAGCGTCTTCGAGGAGATGAAGTGCGCCGATTCGTACATCGGCGTGTCGTCCCGGTCGATGTCCCAGATCCCGCCCGGGCGCCGACCGGCATCGAGGATGCGGTACGGGAGGCCGCGTCGCTCGAGCGCGACGGCGGCGGACAGACCCGCAGGCCCCGCGCCGACGATGCAGACGGGGTTCATCGACCCGACCGGGCAGAGGTCACGGGTGCACCTCGAACAGCGCGCGGACGGCGGTGCGGTCGACCTTTCCGTTCGTGTTCAGCGGGAGCTTCGCGACACGGACCACCGCCTTGGGCCTACGCGCACCGCCCAGCGACGCAGGCAGGGCGTCCAGCAGCCGCGTGTCGTCCGGAACCCGGCCTGCGCGGACCACCACCGCCGCCACGACCCGCTCTCCCCAC
>DATFJS010000251.1:0-9733 GCA_035269045.1 Longimicrobiales bacterium
CGAGACCCTGGGAACCGCCGGGTTCTTCATGAAGCACCGCATCGACCCGCCGCGGGTGCTCGTCTCGTCCGCCGCCCACTACTCCTGGGCCAAGGGGATGAAGGTTCTGGGCTTCGGGACGGACCAGCTGGTGACCGTGGCGATCGACGATCACATGCGGCTCGACGTGGACGACCTGCGTCGCCACCTCGACCGGTTCGAGGAGGAGCAGGTGCCGGTCCTGGCCGTTGTGGGCATGCTCGGCACCACGGAGTTCGGCACAGTCGATCCCATCCACGACATCGTGGCCGAGCGTGAGATACGTCGGTCGCGTGGATTCGACTTCGGCATCCACGTCGACGGCGCCTGGGGCGGATACCTCGCTTCGGTGTTCCGGACGCCCGATGGCGAGTGGAGAGACCAGTCGGAGATGAAGGTCGGCTACACCTACTTTCCCGGGGAGGTGGTGCACGGTGCCTTCACGTCCCTGCCGAAGGCGGACTCCATCACGGTCGATCCGCACAAGCTCGGGTACGTGCCGTATCCCGCGGGGGCCTTCGTGGCTCGCAACCGGGAGGTCGTCGACTTCATCGTCCAGGACGCCACCTACGTGTTCGACACGGCCGCCGAGGATCACGTCGATACCGGCGACAAGCTGCACAACCTCGGTCAGTACATCCTCGAGGGATCGAAGCCGGGTGCGTCCGCTGCCGCGGTGTGGGTCACCCACAACGTCCTGCCGCTCCACAGCGAGGGGCTCGGTCGCCTGCTGCGACTGACGATCCGCGCCTGCGAGATCTTCTGGGACTCGGTGCGCGATCATGCGAAGGACTGGGAGGGGCGGGTCCGGATCCGAACACCCTTCGAGCCGGACTCGAATCTGATCTGCATCGCGCTCAACCCCGAGGGCAACACCTCGATCGCGGAGATGAACCGGTTCACACGCGCGATTTTCAGAAAGATGCGCGTCGAGCCGGACCAGCCCGTGCAGGTGAAGGAGTTCATCGCCTCGTACACGTCGATGACCAAGGAGAACCTGCCGGGGAGCCAGGGAGACCGGATCCTGGAGGATCTGGGACTCGACCCGGGCACCTTCGTGTCGGTCCCCTCCGATCCGCGGACCGAGGCGGACCACCTGTACATCCTCCGGCACACCCTGATGAACCCGTGGCAACTCGCGGGGCCCGACGACGTGTCCTACATCGAGCGCTACTGGCAGTACCTCGGGAGCGTCATCGAGGAGGAACTCGCGGCCCGCGAGAGCTGACCGGGCCCGCTGACGGACCCGCAGACGGACCCGCAGACGGGCCCGCAGACGGGGGTCAGGTCAGCAGGCCGAGGCAGAAGGGGATCGACGTGGAGAGGAAGGCGTCGATGACGTCGTCCTGCGCGTCGGCCGATGTCTCCCCGACCAGGTCGGGCGCTTCCAGCACGGCACCGGTCCAGCCCTCGGACTTCCAGCGTCCCGCGGCCAGCGCCGGAAGATCGAGGTTCGAGGGATCGTGGGCCGAGCCGTCGTCCGGATACCCGCGGACGTACCAGTAGGGGTGCTCGATGTCGGCGTCTCCCGGGGACAGCCCGACCCCCACCGTGCCGCCCACCGGATGGAGCAGAGATGCAAGGTCGAAATGGTGGGGCCAGACACGCGGCTCGTCCATCTCGACGTCCACCCGTTCTTCGAGACGCAGCAGCGCACGATCCGCGTGCGTGTACCAGCGGGCGAGTTCGGCGAGCGCGTCCACGTCGGGTGTCAGCGGGACGTTTCCGCCCGCGACGGCGTGATCCGGGAGCTGGAACTCGGGCGGCTCGAACTCGGGTGGCGCGGAGGGCAGCGCGTCGGCGACGGCACGCTCGAGCGCGGAACGCAGTTCGTCGACGGTTCTGCCGCGCGCCGGAATCGATGCCAGTACGACATCTTCCCGCTCGAGGCGCAGCTCGAAGGACTCCACGGCGAGGACGGCGGTGATCGCCGGCGCGTCCGCGGCGGGCCGCGTTCTGAAGCCGCGTGTCCCGATGTCCCAGTCGAGATTCCGATGGCGATCGTTCTCCATCGGTTCGACGAGCGCCTGCGCGAACGACGTGAGGGGCTGGATCGCGTGGTGCAGCTGCAGGCGCGCGTCCACGAGCGCCCCCGGTTCGACCGATCCCAGCCGCTGCCCACTCATCGGTCCGCCACTCCCGCGTAGCGCACGCCCGTCAGGTCCGCCACGTCGCGCTTCCAGGTGGAGAGATCGTCGGACGAGAAATCGGCGAGCGAGAGGTGACCGCAGGCGCGGGCGAGCACCTTCATCAGGTCCGTGGTCGCCCCGAACCATCGTGTGAGGCGCTCGGCCGAGGCTTCCACGATCAGGCGCGATCTGAGGTCCTTCTTCATCGTTGCGATTCCGACCGGGCAGTTGTTGGTGTGGCAGGCGCGCATGCCGAGGCACCCGATCGCCTGGAGCGCCGCGTTCGCGACCGCGATGGCGTCCGCACCGAGCGCGAGCGCCTTCACGAAGTCGGCCTCGGTGCGCAGCCCCCCCGTCGCGATCAGCGTCACGCCGTCCTGCATGGAGGCGTCGATGTGGCGACGGGCGCGTGCCAGGGCAGGCAGGGTCGGGACCGAGATGTTGTTCTTGAGGACGTCGGGCGCGGCACCCGTCGCGCCACCCCGACCGTCGAGAATCACGTAGTCGACGCCGACCTCGAAGGCGAAGTCGAGGTCCTTCTCGAGATGCTGGGCGCTCATCTTGACGCCGATCGGGATGCCGCCGGTCGCATCCCGCACCTCGGCCGCGAAGGCGCGGAAGTCGGATGCGGTACGGAGGTCCGGGAAGCGTCCCGGGCTGATCGCGTCCTCACCCGGTTCGAGCCCGCGGACCCCGGCGATCTGCTCGGTCACCTTCGCGCCCGGCAGATGCCCGCCCACCCCGGTCTTCGCGCCCTGACCCGCCTTGAAATGGAAGGCCTGGGATCTGGCGGCCTTCTCCATCGACCAGCCGAATCGGCCCGTCGCGTACTCGTAGAAGTACCGCGAGTTGTGCTCCTGTTCGGCGGGCAGCATCCCCCCCTCACCGGAGCAGATCCCCGTTCCGGCCGCCTCCGCACCGCTGGAGAGGGCGACTTTCGCTTCCTCGGAAATGGCGCCGAAGCTCATGTCGCTCACGAAGATCGGGATGGCCAGTTCGAGCGGGCGGCGGGCTTTGGGACCGATCACCGTCGTCGTGTCGACCTCGTCGTGATCGTCCAGAGGGGTACGCGCGAGCTGCGCGGTCAGAAGCTGGAGGTCGTCCCAGCGGGGCAGGTCGGTGAGCGGTACGCCCATCGCCGACACCGGGCCGTGGTGCCCGGACTTCGAGAGCCCCTCCCGGGCGAGCCGCTGGATATGGAGGTTGTGCGGCTCTTCGGGGCCGCCATGCACGTCCTGATAGAGCCCGAGGTAGGCGTCGCGGTCGTAGGGCTGGGGGTGCTCCTCCGCCCAGGCGGCCACCTCGTCCGCATCCACCAGCACGGCGTCGGCTTCGACGTCGATCCGGGTCGGGAAACGGGCCAGCGCCTCCGAATTGTCGTACTCGCTGACGCCGGTGTCGTAGCGATAATCCCACCCGTGCAGCCCACAGATGAGGTTGTCGCCCTCGACGTGTCCGTCGGCCATGAGCGCGCCGCGGTGGAGGCATCGGCCGTACAGGGCCGAGACGTCGTCGTCGAACCGGATCACGACGAGGTCGACGCCCTCGACCAGTGCGTAGTTCGGCCGCCGGTCTTCGAGTTCGGACCAGGTCGCGACGCGGGTCCAGCGGGGGTCGGTGTCGTGAGTCGGGTTCGTCATACGAGGAGTGCGTCGGTGTGGATCTCGACGAGGGAAGGACCTTCGTGGGCGAGCGCATGCGCCAGCGCGTCATCGACCGCCTCAGCATCGCGAACGGCGATGCCGAGGCCCCCGCAGGACTCCGCGAACTCGGCGAAACTCGGATTGACCAGCGCCGTCTGCCAGACCTCCCAGAACCCGGAGCGCTGCTCCTTGGAGATCTTCGCCAGCTCCGAGTCGTTCAGCACGACGTGCGTGATCGACATTCCGTACTTCACTGCGGTGGTGAACTCCGCCATGTACTGACCGAAGCCTCCGTCCCCCGACACCGAGATCACCTTCCGGCCGGCGAAGCGGGGGTCGTCCTCCTGCGTCGCGGCCCACGCGCCCAGCGCCGCCGGCATGGCGAAGCCGATCGATCCGAGGTAGCCCGACATGAGGAAGGTGTGGCCCCGCGTCTCCCAGTAGCGCCCCAGGGAGTACGCGTTGTTTCCGACGTCGACGCACACGATCGAGTCGGCAGGGGACAGGCGGGAGAGGGCGTCGAACACCGTGGCTGCGTTGATGCCCTCGCCTCGGGTCTCACCGCGACGCCGTGTCTTTTCCGTGCGCCAGATCGCCCAGCGGTCCGCGATCTCCTCCCGGTGGTCGCCCGACGCGAACCCGCCCTCGGAAAGCGCTTCATCCAGCATCCGGGCGGTCACCCCGACCTCGCCCCACACCGGTACATCTACCGGGAACGTGCGCCCGAGCGCGGTGCGCTCGAAGTCGATCTGGATCGTGGGCTTCTTGGGGGTGATCCCCGTGTGGTTCGAGAAGGAGGCCCCGAACACGACCAGCAGGTCCGACTCGTTCATGAAGTGACTCGCGATCGGAGTCCCGCTCCGCCCGAGCACGCCGCACCCGAGCGGATGCGTGTCGGCGATCTGTCCCTTCGCCTTGAAGGTCGTGAGGACCGGGCAGTTCAGCCGTTCCGCGAGCGCCGTGATGTCGTCCATCGCGTAGCGGGATCCGTGCCCCGCGATGAAGACGGGCCGCTCGGCATCCCGGAGGAGTCCGAGTGCCTCCTCGAAGGCGCCGGCGGCCGGCGTGATCTCGGCCGCCGCGACCCGCCCTTCCGGGCCGCCGGCCTCGCGTTCGTCCGCCGGAAGGGCCTGAACCTCGTCGGGGAAGATGATGTGCGACACGCCGCGATTGAGGTTCGCGTTCTTGCAGGCCAGCGTGGCGAGCTCGGCGGGATCGCTCGAGTGAAGCAGCGACTGCGCCCACTGCGCGACCTGTCCGTACGCCGCCTTCAGATCGACCTCCTGGAAGGCCCCGCGGCCGAGGACCTGCACGTCGACCTGTCCCGTGAGCGCGAGCACCGGGGCTCGGTCGACGTTCGCGTCCCACAGCCCGGTGAGCATGTTGGTGGCCCCGGGTCCCGCGATCGAGAAGCAGCCGGCGGCGCGTCCGGTGAGCTTGCCGTAGGCGGAGGCCGCGAAGGAGCCACCCCCCTCGTGGCGGATTCCGATGTAGGTGAGGTCTCCCGCCTCCTCGCGCACCCGGATTGCGTCGGCGAGCCCGAGGTTGGAATGCCCGACCATCCCGAAAATCCACTGCACGTCCCAGGCGACCAGCGTCTCGACGAACACGTCGCACACGGTGCGGACGCGCTCACGGTCGGCCGGGAAGCCGACGTATACGCCGTCCTCTCGGATCTCGACCGGGAAGGTCTCCACGCCGTCGTCGAAGCCCGGTGCCTTGCCGTCGAGCGGATCGTAGTCCCAGCCGTGCCAGGGGCAGCGAAGCAGACCGTTCTCGATCGACCCCTCCCCGAGCGGGCCGCCCTGGTGGGGACAGCGGTTGTCGAGGGCCCCGTACTCGTCGCCCACACGCGTCATGCACACGGTGTAGTGCTCGCAGGTCACCGGCTTGACCCGCCCGTCGGCGAGTTCATCGGGGCCGAGCGCTCTCAGCCAGCGGCGTTCGTCGGTATCGCGGCGGGGCGCGTCGGGCATGATGTTTCGGGATGATGGGAAGGGTGAACCTCTGGGCAGTTTCGGTCGGTTGATCCGTGAGCGCCAGCAATGGTTCCCGAGCGGAGTCACCGCGATCGGTCGCAGGGTACCCGCACATGCGAAACGCCCCGTCCGGCCATCGAAGGCCTGACGGGGCGTGCTGCACCGCGCGGACAGATCGAGATCAGTCGTCGTCGGTCGGCGTCGGCTCGGTCGACGCGCCGGGGAGGGCGTCGAGCGCATCGAGCACGACGCGTCGTGTGAGCACGTTCGGCAGGAGTCGCGGGGGGAGCGACGGGTCGGCCGGGTAGAGGGCGTAGACGGGCACGCCGTTGCGGCCGAGCGCCTCGAGCTCACGGGCGATGTCGTCGTCCCGCCGTGTCCAGTCGGCCTGGACGAGTGCGACGTTGCGGTCGACGAAGGCCGCCTCGACCACGTCGTCGGTCAGCGCCACGCGTTTGTTCACCTGGCAGGTGATGCACCACGCGGCGGTGAAGTCCACGAAGACGGGCTGGCCCGCGGCCCGTCGTTCGTCGACGATCGAGGTCGTGAACGGCTCCCACGTTACCATGACCTGATCGGCCGTCGCCGGATCGTCGGTGCCGACGAATCGTCCGATACCCCATCCCAGCGAGAACATGAGCAGTACCAGCCCCGATACGCGGGCGAATCGCTGCGACGCCGAGGCCACGCTGGTCGGAGGTGTGCGGTGGAGCATCCACGCGCCGAACGAGAAGACGAGCAGGGCCGCGAGGACCGTGGCGGCGCCGCCCATGCCGACCTGGAGCCCGAGCACCCAGAGGAGCCACACGGCCACCGCCAGCATCGGGAACGCGAGCGCCTGGCGGAGCGTCTCCATCCAGCGGCCGGGCCTCGGCAGCTTCTCGAGGAGACCGGGTCGGAGGGTGAGCAGGACGTAGGGAGCGGCCATGCCGGCTCCGAGTCCGCCGAAGATCACGAGGCCTTCGACGGGCGGGCGAACCAGCGCGGCCGCGATCGCGGCGCCCATGAAGGGGGCCGTGCACGGCGTCGCCACGAGCGTGGCCAGGACCCCGGTCAGGAACGAACTGCGGTAGCCCGACTGTTCGGCTCCGACCGCACCCAGACGGGTCAGGGCCGAGCCCACCTCGAACACGCCGAGGAAGTTGAGCGCGACCGCGACCATCAGGAAGATCAGGGCCGTGACCACCGCCGGATTCTGCAACTGGAATCCCCAGCCGACCTCGGCGCCCGCGGCCCGCACCGCGATCAGCGTGCCCGCGAGCGCCAGGAAGGAGAGGATCACACCGGCCGCGAACACGAACCCGTGCATGCGGAGCGTCGCCCGATCGTCTCCCGCGTGTTCGACGAACCCCAGCACCTTCAGGGAGAGGACGGGGAAGACGCACGGCATGAGATTGAGCAGCAGGCCCCCGATCAGAGCCAGACCGAGTGCGGCGAGCAGTGAGAGCTCACCGGACGCGCCCTCCGCGTCCGTCATGACCGGTGCAGGTTCCGGGAGCGAGCCCTCCTGCAGCGGCGCGTCGAAGGCGATGGCGCGGCGGTTCTCCGGGCCGAAGGTCTGACCTTCCGCCAGCACCAGCACGCCCTCTACCCGCTCGGGCAACTCGTCGTAGTAGGGCGACTTCGTCATCAGCACCCACGAGGTGTCGTTTCTCGTGGCCAGGGGCTGGGACGCCGCGTGGTCGATGAGCGTGGGATCGGCCGGGAAGAACCATGCGTCGCGAAGCGAACCGGACCAGTCGGCCGGGGGAGCGAAGCCGACTCCGACCACGTCTCCCTCGGGCACGATCCGGGCAGCGGTCCCCCACCCCGGTGCCTCGGCCGGCAGGGCCAGTTCCGTGGCCGCGAACGCCTCGGTCGACTCGGAGGGTGCGTCTTCGGCCGCCGTGACCGGGAGTTCGAGGAAGAGCGAATCCTCCGCGACGAGGCAGATCTCCTTGCAGATGAGCCACTCGGCGTCCGCGGCGAGCCGCACGGTCGTGCCGATCTCCGCGTCCTCCGGCACCTCGAGATCGAACGGCAGCAGGACCTCGTCCTCGTAGGCCAGGCTCATGAGCGGCGGATAGGGCACCCGCTCGGGATACGGCCAGTGGAACTCGCCGGGCGAGAACCCGTCCGGAAGATTCCACTCGAGGAACGCGCCGTAGGCGTTCGAGTCGCCCGCGTTCTTCCAGTAGGTATGCCAGTCCTCGTCCATCCGGATCCGCAGCCCGAGCCGAGCCGTCGTACCGGGCGTGAGAGACGACGTGGCGGAGAGGAGGTAGCCGTCGCTGTAGGGCGTGACGTCCCCGTCGACCGGCTGCGCGGCTGCGGCGGTTGGCACGATGGCGAGCATCGCCGCCACCGCTCCGATTCGGAGCAGCGTCGATATGGGGCGGAATCGCGCGTTCATGTAGCGGCGGGTGTGGGACGAGTGTCGGCGCGGATACACCCCTTCCAACACGGAGGTACGCGTCGACGGTTCCTGACGATGGGAAATTGGCGGATCCGTGGGTCCGAGGACAGGGATACGCGACGAGCGTGGCCTCCGAATACGACGAGATCCCCACCCGGAATCGGCCGGGGTGGGGATCTCGTGCTTCACCGGAGTGGACCGTGTGAGCCCAGCCCGGGCGGAGTTCAGTCGATCAGCTGGATCTCGTAGCCGATCCGCCAGTTCGACATGTTTTCCGGGTCGTCGGAGCCCTCGTCGCCGGGCGCGTACCGCGCCACCCAGCTTGCCGCGTCGCCCGAGAACACCCGCCGGTAGTCGTCCAGGTGATCGTTGTCGGAGAACTTGTCGATCTCCTCGCCGAGCATCTCGACGACCAGCTCGTCGCCGGGCTCACCCTCGAACAGGATCTTGTCGATCTTGTCGACCTTGTTGAAGCGCGGGTGATCGGAAATCTCCCAGTGCCCCTCCTCGGGCAGGCGGTACGAATGCGTCTCGCCAGCGGTGGCGACCCGGGCCGTGAAGAAGAACTCCCCGTGCTCCTTGTAGAAGGGCTCCAGCTTGTCGAGAATCTGGATCCAGAGGAGGACGACGCGAATGCGCTTCCCCGAATTGACGCTCATGCCCGCTCCACGCTTGGGTACCGAGGGTTGGTCTGCGAATGAACCACGACGGCGGAATCTGCCGTGAAACGTGATAGATAGGGGTGCTCCCCGACCCCGGTCAAGCGGACGCCGGCTCCCGTTCCCGTCGGCAGGCCTTCGACGCAAAAACCCTTGCGCGGGATCATGGTCCCGTGTGAGCGTGAAGGAAGGAAACAGAAGTTTCCGATTTGTAACCAGCGGGCCGAGCGGTTCGGTCCGCCCGGTCCGCCCGGCGTGGAAGCTGCCGGTGGCTGCGTAGAGGGGAGGGCCCCTCGGCCGGATTCGTCCAGCTCAGTCGTTGCCGTCGTATCAGCACCCGCACCCGTGCGTAGTGCAGGAATTGGCACGCGCTGCCATCGCATGGGCCTGGTCGGGCCAGTGATATTCATCGAGACCCGGGGTGCGTAGATGTCATTCCGTTTCCTGTACCTGGATTCGGACGGAGAGGAGATTCGCCTGGAGACGCAGGCGGATCTCCAACGAGCCGTCGAGAGCGGCGCGCTCGCCGAGGACATGCTCCTCTACGACGCGCTCACTGCCGAATGGTCTCCGGCCCGCACCCATCCGCTGGTCCGTCTGGCCCTGGATTCCGGGGACGAAGCAGGTGACGCCGACCAGGACGAAGCCGTCGGACCGGATGCAGCGAGGCCGGACACGCTCGGTCCCTCGGACTTCAGTGGCCTGACCCTGACGCCCGAGGGAACTCGCGACGACGTCGAACCCGAGCCGGAAGCCGACGATGTCGGTCCCGACGAGGACGAGACCGTTCAGGCCTTCCGTGAGCGACTCGAGCGGGAGCGACGCAGGCAGGCGGAACTTGGCCCGGAGTCCGTGGCGGGCGGACTCTCGATGGTTCGCGGAGATCGTATCGCGGACCTGGACGACCCGG
>DATFJS010000252.1:0-6044 GCA_035269045.1 Longimicrobiales bacterium
CGCGGGGCAGACGGGCCTGGGCGCGCTGATCATTCCCGCATGGGCGATGGTCGGCGGTCCGGAGGCGGCGCTGGAGCGATTCGCGGATCCCGAGCTCCGCGTCCGCATCGTCGACGAGGCCAACGAGGCGATCTCGCTCCGCTTCGGTGGACCGGACGGCGTCTACCTGCTGGACTCGGGCCGCGAGCTGACCGACGTGATGGACGAGATGGAGCTGGAGGACCCCGGCGAGACGGTCGTCCGGATCCTCGAGACCTCCGGCAACGAGGGGATCATCGCCCGCTTCGGCCTCGAGGCGGATCTGATCGAGATCATGCAGCACCCCACGGCGTCGATTGCGTGCGACTGCGGCGCGTCGACCTCCGACCGCGTCCATCCGAGGTTCTGGGGATCCTACCCGAAGGTGCTGGGCGAATTCGTGCGCGAGAAGCAGGTGATGTCGCTGGAGGAGGCGATCCACAAGATGTCGGGGCTCCCCGCGCGAACGATCGGTATGCGGGATCGGGGCCTGCTGCAGGTCGGTCTGGCCGCGGATGTCGTGGTGTTCGATCCGGAGACGGTCATCGACCATGCGACGTACGAGGAGCCCACGCGCATGTCCGACGGCATCGTGCACGTGATCGTGAACGGCCGGATGGCGTGGCAGGATGGGGCGGCGACGGGGATTCGGGCGGGGCGAGCGCTACAGAGGCCCGTGCCGGGACAGCGCTGACCGCAGGTTCGCTCCCGCATTGAGAGCCGACACCCGATTCCGCTAGTTTCAGCGTCCCCGACAGCTCCATCCTCCACCTCCCCGGGACGCCCGTGCGCCTCGACCATATCCGCAACTTCTGCATCGTCGCCCACATCGATCACGGGAAGTCGACCCTCGCGGATCGGCTTCTCGAGGAGACGGGTGCGCTCGACAAGCGGCAGATGCGCGCGCAGGTGCTCGACTCCAACGAGCTGGAGCGCGAGCGCGGCATCACGATCAAGCTGCACGCGGTCCGGATGGACTACGCGGCCGAGGACGGGAAGACGTACCAGTGCAACCTGATCGACACACCGGGGCACGTGGACTTCACGTACGAGGTCTCGCGCTCCCTGGCGGCGTGCGAGGGCGCGATCCTGGTGGTGGACGCGACGCAGGGGATCCAGGCTCAGACGCTCTCGAACCTGTTCCTGGCGCTGGACGCCGACCTCGAGATCATCCCGGTGATCAACAAGATCGACCTGCCGGGCGCCGAGCCGGTGAAGCGGCAGATCGAGGTCGCGGAGCTGCTCGGCGTCGATCCCGAGTCGATTCTCCTGGCGAGCGCCAAGGAAGGGATCGGGGTGAAGGCGATCCTGGAGGCCGTCGTCGAGCGCGTGCCCCCGCCGGAGGGTGACGCGGACAAGCCGCTCCGCGCGCTGATCTTCGACTCCTACTACGACAAGTATCTCGGGGCCGTGCCCTCGGTCCGCGTGGTGGACGGCACGATCGAGCCGGGGATGCGCATCGGATTCGGAGCGGTCAAGGCGGAGTACGAGGTCACGGAGGTCGGCTACTCGCAGCTCAAGAAGGTGAAGCGGCCGAAGCTGCAGCCGGGCGAGGTCGGCTACGTCGTGGGCGCGATCAAGGACGTGAAGCACACGCGCCCCGGCGACACCATCATCGATCTCGACAACCCGGCGACCGAACTGCTGGAGGGGTACCAGGAGGTCCGTCCGATGGTGTTCGCGGGGCTCTACCCGACGGACGCCGACGACTACGAGGACCTCCGCGACGCGCTCGACAAGCTCACGCTCAACGACGCCTCGCTGCAGTTCGAGCCGGAGACCTCCACGGCGCTCGGGTTCGGCTTCCGCTGCGGATTCCTCGGCCTGCTCCACATGGAGATCATCCAGGAGCGGCTCGACCGGGAGTTCGGGGTCGACCTCATCACGACGGTCCCGAACGTGGAGTACCACGTCGAGCTGACCGATGGCGGGATGGAGGTGATCGAATCGCCCTCCGCGCTGCCCGACCGGGGTCGGATCGAGTCGATCGCCGAGCCGATCGTGAAGCTGCGGATCCTCTGCCCGTCCGAGTACATCGGAAACGTGCAGAAACTCTGTCACGACCGTCGTGGCGTCTTCCACGGCATGCAGTTCGTGGACACGGAGCGGGTCGAGATGGAGTTCGACATGCCGCTCGCCGAGATCGTGCTCGACTTCTACGACAAGTTGAAGAGCGGCACGCGTGGCTATGCGGCCATGGACTACGAGATGAGCGACTACAAGGCGGCGAAGCTCCAGAAGCTCGACGTGCTCGTGAACGGCGACCCGGTGGACGCGTTCAGCGTGATCATCCACCAGGACAAGGCCTACGAGTACGGCCGCGACCTCCTGAAGCAGCTCAAGAAGCTCATTCCCCGGCAGCAGTTCGAGGTCGCGCTGCAGGCCACGATCGGGCAGAAGATCATCGCCCGCGAGTCGGTGAAGGCCGTCCGCAAGAATGTGACCGCCAAGTGCTACGGCGGCGACATCACCCGGAAGCGGAAGCTCCTCGAGAAGCAGAAGGAGGGGAAGAAGCGGATGAAGCAGGTGGGCTCCGTCGAGATTCCGCAGGAGGCCTTCCTCGCGGTCCTCAGCATCGGCGAGTGACATGCCCGGGCATCGGGGTGTGAAGTGACCGTCGGCGTCGTCGTCTCGACGTACAGGCGGCCCGGCGCGCTCGACCTCGTGCTCACGGGCTACGCGGACCAGACGCATCCGCCCGACGAGATCCTGGTCTCGGACGACGGCTCCGGGCCCGAGACGGCCGAGGTCGTCCGTCGGCACGGGGCTCGGCTTCCACTTGTGCACGTCTGGCACGCCGACCGTGGCTTCGGGAAGACGGAGGCGCTCAACCGCGCGATCCGGGCGGCATCGGCGGACTACCTGATCTTCACCGACCACGACTGCATCCCGCGGCGCGACTTCGTGGAGACCCACGTGCGGCTTGCCGAGGACGGACGCTTCCTGTCGGGCGGGTACGTCCGGCTGTCGGAGCCCACGACCGCTCGTCTCACCGCGGCCGACGTCACCGAGGGGCGTATCTTCGATCCGGGCTGGCTCGGCGAGCATGGTACACCGCTCGGGCGACACCGCCTTCGCCTCCTTTCGAACGACCGGCATGCGGCGCTGCTCGATCGGCTCACGCCCACGAAAGCGACCTGGAACGGCATGAGTTCGTCCACATGGAGGGAGCATCTCGAGGCGGTGAATGGATTCGACCTCGACTTCCGTTACGGCGGCCTGGACCGCGAGCTCGGCCTCCGCCTGCTCAACTCGGGACTTCGCGAAAAGCAGGTACGTCACCGCGCCGTCGTCCTCCACATGCACCACGACCGGCCGTATCGGGACGAGGAGGCGATTCGTCGCCAGCGGGAGCGCCGGCGCGCGGTGCGCCGGAGTGGGATGGTCCGCGCCGAGCAGGGCATCGCGCAGCTGGACGACGACGTCGAGACCCGAGTCACGCGCTTCGCGGGGGCGAGCCGGTGAGCCACCTCGACGGGGGGGTTCGATGAGCTGGATCGTCGGTGTCGACATCGGAGGCACCAACCTGGCCGTAGGCCTCGTGCCGGAGACCGGAGGCGATGCGGTCGCCCTCCGGAACCGGGCCACTCGCGCCGAGCGCGGCGTGGAGGTGGTCGTCGACGACATCGCCCGCATGGCCCGGAGTGCGATGGAGTCGGCGGGCATCGCCGAGACCGATGTGATCGGCATGGGGGTCGGATCGCCCGGTCCGCTGGATCGAGCGACAGGCGTGGTGTCGGAAAGTCCGAACCTCGGCTGGCGGGACGTCCCGCTGCGCCAGCTCCTGCGAGCGCGCTTCGACGCACCCGTCGCGCTCGACAACGACGCCAACTGCGCCGTCTACGGCGAGTGGTGGCAGGGGGCGGGGCGGGGGAGCGCGTCGATGTTCGGGCTGACGGTCGGCACCGGCATCGGGGGCGGCTGGATCAGCGACGGCGTCCTGCAGCACGGAGTGAGCGACGCCGCCGGCGAGATCGGACATACGACGGTGGCGATCGACGGCCGGCTCTGCGCGTGCGGCAACTACGGATGCCTCGAGGCCTACGCGAGCGGTCCCAGCATCGCGAGGCGCGCCCGGCAGGGGGTGGAGGCGGGGACCGATTCGGCGTTGCTCGATCTCGTGGACGGCGAACTCGACCGCATCACGGCGGTGACGGTGTTCGAGGCGGCCGTGTCGGGGGACGCCTTCGCCGACCGCGTGGTGAACGAGGCGGCGCGGACCCTCGGGGTCGGTGTGGCCAACATCATCAACCTCCTCAACCCGGAGATCGTGGTGCTGATGGGGGGCGTGACGAGAGCGGGCGACCACCTGCTGCAGCCGCTCCGGGCGGAGGTGCGGACCCGCGCCTTCCGTGTCGCGGCCGAGGCCTGCCGAATCGTGCCGGGCACGCTCGTCGAGACGGCGGGAGTCGTGGGTGCGGCAGGCCTGTTCCTGCAGGCGCGCCGCGCCGGCCTCGTCGCCACGTGACCGACGCGGACCCGCCGCGGGCGTCGCGGTCCGGTGTTCACCCCCGGCTCGGCGTCGTGGGAACCATGGTGTGGGACACGATCCACCGCCGGGACACACGCGAGACGCCGGTCGAGGAGTGGGGCGGAATCGCGTACGCGATGGCGGCCCTGGACGCCGCCCTCCCCGAGGAGTGGGAGATCGTGCCGCTGGTGCGGGTGGGGGCGGACCTCTCCGAAGAGGCTCGCCGATTTCTCGCCCGAAGCCCGCGGGTCGATCTGGGGACCGGGCTGAGGACCGTCCCCGAGCCGAACAACCGCGTCGCGCTCCGCTATTCCGACCAGGGCCGCCGGACGGAGCACCTCACGGGTGGCGTGTCTCCCTGGACCTGGCCCGAGCTCGCTCCCGCGGCACACAGCTGCGATGCGCTGTACGTGAACTTCATCTCCGGATTCGAGATGGACATCGATGCGGCGCGTGCGCTCCGGGCCGCCTTCAGGGGCCCCACCTACGCCGATCTCCACTCGCTCTTCCTCGGCATCGGGAGAGCCGGCGTTCGCGTGCCGCGCGAACTGCCGGCGTGGGGCGCGTGGCTCCGTGCCTTCGACGCGGTGCAGATGAACGAGGCGGAGTTCGACCTCCTGGGTCGGGCGTGGGGAGATCCATGGCAGCTGGCCGCAGAAGTGGTCGGACCTGAGCTCAAGGTCATCCTCGTGACGCTGGAAGACCGCGGCGCGGCGTGGGTGGCGTCGCCGGACTTCGACGCCGATCCGAGTGGCTGGCCCGAGAGCCGACACGGCGTCGGGCGGGCCGGAACCGTGCGCAGCGGCCGCGTCCGCCTGGATCAGGCACGGATCGAGGGGGACCCGACCGGTTGCGGAGATGTGTGGGGCGCTACTTTCTTCTCTCGACTGCTCGCCGGGGACGAGCTCGAAGACGCGATGCAAACGGCCAACCGATTCGCGGCCCGCAACGTCGCCCATCGGGGTGCCCGGGGACTCACCGATCACCTCCTCGGCCGGATCACCACCGACACCGGCGACCGATGAACGTTCTCGCTCTCCCCACATCACTCGACCACCGGTCGATGGACCGCGTCCTCGACGACACGGTCGCCGTCGAGAGCGAGCGCGTCCTCTTCGACGCCCGTCACGTCCGGTGGGCGGACCCGAACGGGATGGTCGCCCTGCTGTGCGCAGGGCGCGACGTACTCGCGCGGACGGGTCGACCCGCCCACTTCCAGCTTCCGGAGAACGCCGACACCGCCGGGTACATGGCGCGCATGGGGTTCTTCCGGGCGGCGGAGGAGCTGTTCGAGTTCGACAGACGCCCGCCGCGCCGCGCCTCCGGTGACACCCCGGTGCTGCTCGAGATCATGCCGATCACCACCAACGGGGACGTGCACGAGGTGGTCGAGCGGGTGCAGGGCAGCGCGGGTACGATCCTTTCGCGGACGCTCCACTACCCGGCGACCGCGGTGGTGCCGTTCAGCGTGATCCTGTCGGAGGTGTGTCAGAACATCCTCGAACACGCCGAGGCGCCGGGCTGGGTCGCCGCGCAGGTCTACAACTGGAAGAAG
>DATFJS010000253.1:0-5054 GCA_035269045.1 Longimicrobiales bacterium
GTGCGTCGGCCCGTCGGGAGATCGATGGCGTTGACCAGAAGCTCGTCTCCGATGCCGTGGTACTCGTCGTAGAAGACCGCGATTCGATCCTTGGCCGTCGCGGTGCGCGCGGCGCGCACGGCCGCGGCGAGTGCCTCCGACCCGGTGTTCGTGAAGGTAGACCGGTCCATGCCGGTGAGTTCACGAATCAGCTTGGCGGCCTCGAATGCCAGGGGGGAGAGCGTCCCGAGTTCAAAGCCGCGGTCGATCTGTCGCTTCGCGGCTTCGGTGGCCCAGTCGGGTTGATGCCCGAAGAGGCTGATCCCGAAGCTGGACGTCATGTCGATGTACTCGTTGTCGTCCAGGTCCCAGACCCGTACGCCCTTCGACCTCCCCTGGGCGATCTGATAGACGATTTCCTTCCAGTCACGACGGAATCCGGAGATCGAGCGGGCATCCGAGAGGACCGGCCTCTGCGCCTCGGCGAGTTCCTTGGACCTCCGCGTGCGCGCCGCGTAGGCGTCGCAGAACGCCTCCAGCTCGGCTCTGGCCTGCTCGTCGAGGCCACCGGTGGACGACGCCTCGACCGGCTTGTAGGGCCCGAACGACTTCGAACCGGGCTTCGAGTCGTCCGGGGACGGGGTGGGGCTGCCCTCCGCCGACGGGGGAGGGGGCGCAGAACGAGACGCCATTTCGGCGCTCGCGGGGGCGCTGGTGTGGTCGGCCCCGCCCACGACCGCAGGCGCCACGTCGACGAATCGGCCACCTGCGGCGAGCGCGGAGAGAAGGGCGGCGTTGGTCTCGTTCTGCAGGACCAGCACACGCATCAGTCCCGAGAGATCGCCGGACAGTTGTGCGTGGTCGAAGTCGATCGAGGCCGATGGCGGGGCCGGCGGTGTCGAGGCCTCCTCGTGGCCCGAGGGTTCAGGCCCGGTGGACGCCGAGTCCGCCCGCATCTCGTCGCGGAGCGCGTCGTCCGGCAGCTCCCCATCGACGTAGGTCGCCAGCGCCTGGGGTGAGGGCGCCTCGTCGAAGAGCTGCCGGAAGGTGATCTTGACGCCCAACTCCCGCCGGAACCTCAGATTCGCCTGGGTGAGAAAGAGCGAGTCGAACCCGAGATCCAGGAACGAAGCGCCGGGCGCGATGTCCGCCACGGCGAGTCCGCTCAACTCGGAGATGATCTGGATGATGCGTCGCTCGATGTAGGCGTGACGACTAGATGACATCATTGACTCCTTGCTGATGCGGACGCCGCACGGCGCCACCTGCACGGTTCGACATCAATCCGACACCCAGCCCCGGACGCTCTCGAGGAGCCGCGAAACCGACGACTGCGGGGAATCCTCGTCGTCGGGTGCGTTCGCCGAGGGGGTGTCGAGATGCTCCCTTGCGACGAACCCGAGCGACCCGGCCATCACCGCCCGGAGGGGTACTTCGGCGCCCCATTCCCGTTCCACCCGCGCGATCATGCGCACCGCCAGAAGCGAGTGCCCGCCGAGATCGAAGAAGTTGTCGTCGACGGAGATGTTCGGCACCTCGAGAATGTCCTGCCACAGCTCGATGAGGAACGATTCGGCCTCGGAGGTCGGCTCGACCAATCCCGTTGGTGCGGCGGGACCCGAATCCATGAGTCTTCTCGGGTCGGGGAGCGCAGCACGGTCTGTCTTCCCGCTTGTCGTCAGCGGAAGTTCTTCGAGGCGGACCAGGAACCGGGGGATCATGTAGTCGGGCAGATACGTGGTCAGCTCCTCTCGGATCGAGCGTTCGTCCCAAGACCCACCGGCGGGCACGACGTACCCCGCGAGTTCGGGTGTGCCGTCGATGTCCACGAGCGCGACCACGGCCGCTTCGACGTCGGGCCGTGACGACAGCACGGACTCGATCTCGCCCAGCTCGATCCTGAAGCCACGCAGTTTCACCTGCTGGTCCAGCCGGCCCATGTGGTCGAGTGTGCCATCCTTCCGCCACCGGACGAGATCACCCGTCCGGTACATGCGCCCTGTCGTGAAAGGATCCGGTACGAAGCTCCGGGCCGTTTCCTCCTCACGGGCGACGTATCCGTCCGCCACCTGCGGGCCCGCGAGACAGAGCTCGCCGGGAACGCCCGTCGGGCAGAGCTGGTCGGCGGCATCGAGCACGTAACATCCGAAGCTCGGGAGCGGGTGTCCGATGTGTATGTCTGCCTCGGCGTCTTCCAGGTGAGCGAACGTCGCATACACCGTGGTCTCGGTCGGTCCGTATCCATTCCACACCTGGTCCGCTCGCTGGAGGAGCCACCGCAGCAGATCCCGGGGAAGGGCCTCGCCGCCGCTGATCGCTCTGCGGCACCGCCCGCGCCAGTCGGCATTCTCGAGGATGCGCCAGCCCGTGGGGGTGAACTGGAGTGTGGTGACCCCGTGCCGATCGATCAGATCGGACAGTGCGCGCCCATCCCTGGCCTGTTCCGAGGTTGCGACGACGACCTTGGCGCCGACGCGGAGGGGGAGGAAGATCTCAGGCACCGAGATGTCGAACGTCAGCGTGGTGGTGCTCAGGACGATATCCGCGTCGTCGAGCCCGGGCCGGTTGGCCATGGTTCGAAGAAGATGACCCACCGCACGCCGGGGCACCCGCACACCCTTCGGCTCGCCCGTCGATCCGGAGGTGAAGAGGACGTACGCCGTTGCGCCGGTATCGACGTCGCACTCCGGTCGCTCCGTCGAGCGCGCTGCGATGGAGGCCCGGTCCCGATCGAGCTGGACGCGGTGTTCGATCGGCGACCACACCATGGTGGCGTGCGCCGAGTCGGTGATCAGGGCAGCCAGATCGGCACGCTCCGTGATCAGATCCAGCCGTGCGGACGGATGCGTCGGATCGAGCGGCACGTAGCCCAGTCCCGCCTTCCACGACGCGATCGTCGCCACGACCATCTCCGCCGAACGATCGAGGCAGATGCCGACGAGGTCGCCGGAGCCCAGCCCGAGAGCGACGAGGTGGTGGGCCAGCTGGTTCGACCGGCGCTCGAGCTCCGAGTAGGAGAGACGCCCGTCTTCGGCGATGACTGCGGTGCGATCGGCCCATCCGCCCCAGTTCTCACACAGCCACGAGACCAGATCGACATCCTCCGGCACCCCGGGGGTCTCTCTGCGGTCCGAAGCCTCCGATTCCGGCTCTTTCGGCTCGGGCGCGGTCACTGGCTCCGTTGGTTCGGGCGCGGTGTCCGGATCCGTCTTCGCCTCAGTCTCGCCGGATTCGGAGGCATCGCCCCCGCCACCCAGCAGCGCCATGACCGCAGCGTTGGTTCGGGCCTGAAGTTCGAGTGCTCGGGTGAGCGGATCCCGAGAACCCGCCTCGGGGGATCGGGCCGGTCCGGTCGGCGAGGGGGATCGGTGACCCGCCTCGGCGTCCTCCGGGTGGACGATGAATGGGCGTCGCTCGAAGGGATAGCCCGGAAGCGCCACGCGCTGAAACGGCTCCCCGTCGTGTATCCGGCTCCAGTCCACGTCGACACCGGTGGCCCATGCGCGACCGACCGCGTCGAGCAGCACGTCCGCGTCGTCGGTGTCGGCCCTGGGGTGGCGCATGGTCGCGGCCACGCGTGGAGCGACCGCGGGGTCGCCGAGCTGGACCAGCGAGGAGAGGATCCGCCCCGGCCCGGCCTCGAAGAAGAAACTCCGCCCCTCGTCCAGCACCGTTCGCACGTTGTCGGAGAATCGAACCGTGTCGCGCAGGTGGCCGGCCCAGTAGCCCGGGTCCGTCGCCTCTGCGTCGGTGATCCACGTCCCGGTGCGGTTGGAGAGAAACGGAATCTTCGGGGGGTGGAGCCGGACCGACTCGAGGTACGCGCGGAAGGGCTCGAGCAGCGGATCCACCGCCGCCGAGTGGGCCGCGATGTCGATGGGAACCATGCGCGCGTCGATGCCGGCGAGCTCGAGCTCGCCGGCGAGCGCCTCGAGCGGCTCACGGGGCCCCGAAACCGTGCACTGCTCCGGCGCGTTGATCGCGGCGAGGTCCAGCTCGGAGCCGAGTCGCGTCCGTACGTCGTCCGGCGACGCGGCGACGCTGAGCATTCCGCCGCGTTTCGCCGTGTCGAAGAGCCTCCCCCGCAGGGCCACGAGGCCGAGTGCGTCTTCGTACGACAGCACACCGGCCAGGCAGGCGGCCGTGTTCTCTCCGAGACTGTGCCCGATCAACGCCGTAGGTTCGAACCCCCATCGCATCAGCAGACGTGCGAGGGCCATCTCGAGGATGAAGAGGGCCGGGAGCTGCACCGACGGCTGCTGGAACGCCTCCGCGGCACCCTCATCTCCCTCGTCGGCGAACCAGATGGGGCGGACGTCCACCCCCTCTCGCTCGAGGAGCAGTTCGATACCCCGGTCGATCTCGTCGCGGAAGGCGGGGTGTCGATCCAGCAGACCCCGACCCATGCCGACGTACTGTGCACCCCCGCCCGGGAAGAGGAATACGCATCCGTCGACGCCCGGCCCTGCGTCTCCGCGGATCAGCCGCATCGGGTCTCCGGACTCGAGGCCGGTCCGGGCGTCGTTCGGGTCCGAGGCGACGAGGGCGAGCCGATGCCGAAACTCCGATCGGCCTGCCTGCAGGGTCCCCGCGACGTCGCCCAGCGCGAGATCGTCGTGCTCACGCAGATGCTCGGCGAGGTTTCGGCGGGCCGCATCGAGCGCTTCGGAGGTCCGCGCGGAGATCGGGAGGAGGTGTGGCCCGATTCGCTCCGGTGTCGGGGAGCGTGGCGGAGCCTCCTCGAGGATGACGTGTGCATTGGTACCGCCGATGCCGAACGCACTCACCCCCGCGCGCCTGGGCAGCCGATCCGTATCCCACGGACGCGTCTCGGCATTCACGTAGAAGGGAGTGGACTCCCAGTCGATCTTCGGGCTCGGGGTCGAGAAGTGGAGCGTTGGAACCAGCGTTCGGTGATGGAGCGAGAGCACGGCCTTGATGAACCCCGCGACCCCTGCCGCCGAGTCGAGGTGCCCGAAGTTCGACTTGATCGAGCCGAGCGCGCAGAACCCCGTGTCATCGGTACCACGTCGAAACGCACGGGTGAGTCCCTCGACCTCGATCGGGTCGCCGAT
>DATFJS010000254.1:0-2999 GCA_035269045.1 Longimicrobiales bacterium
GCTCCGGAGCCTCCACGCGGCCGGTCTGTATGGCGAGGAACTCTCCTGGGACGTGGCCGACCGGATGTCGCTCCTGCTGACCGTCGAGGACGACTCCTCGTTCACACGGATTCTGGAGGTGCCCCGCTCCCCTGCCCCGCGCTCGACCGTGACCCGCACGCTCGTCGCCGAGGGGTGGAGGTGGGACGGTGGCCCGATGGTCCAGTGGGAGACCCCGATCCCACCCGCCGAGAACGACTCGATCTTGGCGCGGCTGAACACCTTCAACGGAGTCCGCGTCTGGCATGCCGCCGACTCGTATCTGGGTCAGCCGATCTGGGTCGCGGAGTTCCTGCCCGACGATGCCGGACTCGAGCGCGGGATCGTCTCGCAGGCCAAGCTGAACGCCCTGAAGCCGACGCTGTTCATCAGCGGGCGGCAGCATGCCAACGAGGTGTCCAGCACCTCGCACATCCTCCGTCTCGCCGAACTGCTCGTCACCGACTCCGCCCACCGGGCCATGCTCGACGACGTCAACGTCGTCCTGCACCCGATCCTGAATCCAGACGGCGCGCGGCTGGCCGTCGAGATGCAGGAGACGAATCCAGACCACATGCTGCACGCCGGCTATCTCGGTTCGCTCGGCGTGGACGCCACGAGCGGTGAGCGGAGCGCCGACCCGATCTACCCGGAGAGCCAGGTACGCCGGGAGGTCCGGGAGACGTGGCTGCCCGACGCCTGGGTGAACATGCACGGGTATCCGAGCCACGAGTGGGTCCAGTACTTCGCCGGGTACAGCGCGTGGGTGCGTTCGCGCCGCGGCGGGCAGCGCGACTGGTGGTCGCCGCGCGGCTGGTTCGTGCCCGGATTCGGATGGGTCGAGGACGAGGACAACCCCGAGTACACGGAGGCACAGTTCGCCATGCTCGACTCGGTGGCCGCCTCGATCCGCGCCGAGGACGACGTCGCCTCGATGAGCGACGAGATGTATGCACGGTACCGGAAGTACGGCGCCCAGGATCGGGACGAATTCCGCGAGTACTTCCGCAGCGGCATCCTCGTCTACCTCTCGCTCAACCCTTCGTCGAGCATCGGCCAGGGCACGTACAGCGACCGGATCACCTACTTCTCGACCACCACGGAAGCACCCGACGAGACCGCCCGCGGCGACTGGCTCGACCTCGTCGCCTCCGCCGGCCTCGCCCACTCCACCGCCCTGCTCCGCTACCTCGCGAACGGCGAGTTCGAGGTGGAGCGGGAGGCGGAGGCCTTCGACGGAGTGGTCACGCGGAAGGTGTACCGGGTGAAGCCGGTGCTGCCACGGACCTCGGACCGGGCCGGGGAGGCGGTGGAGCCACCGGGCGGCTGAGTCCCCCCGGATCGGTCCAACGCGAAGCGGGCCCCGGAGCGTCCACCTCCGGGGCCCGCAGTTTCGCCGCGGCGTTCAGGGTCAGTCGTCGGTCTCGATCTTGAGGCTCACGACCCTGAGCCCACCCGGAGCGCTGGCATCCTCCACCGCGTCGCCCTCCATTTCCACGGGAACGCCGTTCGCGATCGCGCTGGCCGCTGCCGCCAGGCTGAACAGGTCGCCGTCGGACTCCCAGGTCGTCGCGTCGGTCACGAGCCATGTGCGCCCGTCGTAGAGCTTGAAGGTCCCGGCGGCGACGTCCACCGTCGCCAGCCGCCCCTCGAACTCGATCGCACCGGGGACGCCGTCGTCGCCGTCCTCGAGTTCGAATTCGACCTCGACGAGGCGGAACCCGCCGGCGCCGTTGCCGACCACGAGCGCCTCCGCCTCGACCAACAAGCCGTTCGCCAGGGCGTCCGCCACCTCCGCGAGGGACCGGAGGTCTCCGTCGTCGTCGATTCGCGTCGATGTCTCGATCGCGAGCGTCCACCCGTTCGCGAGCGAAAACGTCCCCGCGCCCGGGTCCGCCGACACGACGAGGCTCTCGACCTCCGTCGCTCCAGGCAGGTCGTCCTCGTCGGCGTCGTCCTCGATCTCGAATTCGACCTCGACAGCGATCAGCGCTCCGTCGTCCGAGGCGACCACCTCGGCGTCGACCTCGACCCAGTGGCCGGCCGAGAGCGCGTCCGCCACCTGCTCGAGCGACGAGAGGGTATCGTCGTCGTCGTCCGTCTCGAACCGCGTCTCCGACACGACGAAGAACGTGCGACCGTCCACGAGATCGACGCGGCCCGACCCCGGGTCCACGCTCGACACGAGTCCCTCCACCTCGATGGCGTCGTCTCCGTCTTCACTGCGTTCGCGCGTCTCGGTGCCGAGCGCGGGGTCCACGACGATGTCGACGCCGAAGACCCTGATCACACCCGCACCCGCCGCGCCCACGGTGAGGTGTCGCTCGTCGATCAGCACCTCCAGCTCGCCGACATCGGCGTCGCCGTCGAGCTCGACGTCGACCGCGGAGAAGCCGGGGTCGTCGGGCGACTGGGGGGTGGCCGGCAGCGGCCGACTCAGCTCGACCCCCGGACGACGTCCGGCGGCGAGTGCCGACTCGACCCGGGCGAAGAAGGCGTCGCGCGTGACGTCTCCCACACCTTCGACCCGGAATCGGCGGGCGCCCGCCACGTCGATCACGAGCCCGCCGAACACGAGCTCCACCGTCCCGGCGGAGGCATCGGCTGCGGCGATCCGGCTCTCGATCTCCTCCTCCCGGTCACGGTCGTCCTCGACCTCGACCTCCCGCGCGATCCAGGGGGGGCCGCCCCGCCGCACCTCGATCTCGACCCGGAGAGGGGCGGATGCGGCGCGATCGGCCACCTTCCCGATGTCCGAAACCGTGGAGAGGAGGGTCGGATCTTCGCCGGTGGGAATACCGGGACCGGTGGGGGTCGGGCTGTCGCACCCGGCGGACGCGATCAGGATCGCCAGGAGGGGGCGTGGGAAGCGCATGGTGTGTTCCATTGTCATGGGTTGGAGCCGATCGTCGCTCATCGGGATCGGCCGCTCACCCCCTTCCTGAATGCAACGGACGGGCCACCGGTGGAAGATCGCCGCT
>DATFJS010000255.1:0-3302 GCA_035269045.1 Longimicrobiales bacterium
GACCTGCGGCACACGCCGAGCGTCGAGGCCTTCTGCGCGGGGCTGCTCGAGAGCCGGGAGCGGCTCGACTTCATCATCAACAACGCCTGCCAGACGGTGCGCCGCCCGCCGGAGTTCTACGCGCACATGCTCACCGAGGAGGCGGAGGCCCGAAAGCAGCTGCCCGCGCATCTCCACGACGCCCTGGTCGCCCCCGCGCTGCGCGACGCGCCCGGCCTGACGCATGCAGGTGAGCTCTCCCAGCTTCCCCTGCTGCCGGAGGAGCGGGAGAAGCGGCACCAGCTCTTTCCCGCGGGGCAGCTGGATCAGGATCTCCAGCAGGTGGATCTGCGCGAGACGAATTCGTGGCGCATGCTGATGGACGAGGTCCCGACCGTCGAGCTGCTCGAGGTGCATCTGGTCAACGCCGTCGCGCCCTTCGTGCTGAACGCGCGACTCAAGCCGCTCATGCTCCGCACGGACAACCGCGACAAGCACATCGTCAACGTGTCGGCCGTGGAGGGTCAGTTCTACCGGAACGCCAAGACGACCCGGCATCCGCACACGAACATGGCCAAGGCCGCGCTGAACATGATGACGCGTACCTCCGCCACCGACTACCGCAACGACGGCATCCACATGAACGCCGTCGACACCGGGTGGGTGACCGACGAGGACCCGGCGGCGATCGCAGAGCGGAAGACCGAGGTCCACGGATTCCACCCGCCGCTGGACATCGTCGACGGTGCCGCGCGCATCGTGGATCCGATCATCAGCGGGATCAATTCCGGAGAGCACGTCTGGGGGCAGTTCCTGAAGGACTACGTGCCGACCGACTGGTAGCGCGGGCGACGAGGCCTGGATGGGCATTGAGTAACTTTGTGTCGCAAAGTAGATTGAAATCCGGCGTGAGGATGCGCCGATGGTCCCCTTTTCGAGACATCACATGACCCGTGCCTCGCTCGCCGGCTGGAGCATCGCTTCCGGCTTCCTTCTCCTGGCCGTCCTGTCCGGGCGTCAGGCCGTCCGGGACGATGTCGACCCACGCCCGAACCAGGTTCTCGCGGGGTCCGCCGCCATCGAGCCGGTCCCGTCCGCGGGACTCCTCTATGGACGGGTCACCACGACCGACGGCGTCGTGCACGAGGGACGACTCCGCTTCGGCGGCGACGAGGAAGCGTTGTGGAGTCACTACTTCAATGGTCGGAAGGTGGTGAACCCGTGGGCGGAGAGCGCCCCGTCGTCGGCGCTGGTCCGGACGCAGCCGCGGGAGATCGCCGGCATCGGGTTCGGCTCGGTCGAGCGGAAGATCGATCTCGAGCGTCCCTTCATGGTGAGGCTCGGGGACATCGCGCGGATCGACGCGGAGCGCCGGACGCTCTCGGTGACGCTCCGGTCGGGTGACGTCGTGACTCTCGACCGCTTCGAGGCGGACGACTTCGCCGACGGTATCCGCGTGTGGCACGACACCGGAATGGTGGATCTCGATGAATGGAGCATCCGGTCGGTCGAGTTCGTGTCCCCGCCGGAAGACATGACGGGGCCGGCTCCACTCCGGGGCATCGTTCGGACGTCGTCCAACGAGTTCGCGGGGCTGCTCCAGTGGGACCGCGAGGAGGCGTTCGTGACGGATCTGCTCGAGGGCATCGGCCGGGAGGGTGAACCGGTGTCGATTCGGTTCGCCGGCATCGCTGCGATCGAGCGCGTGTCCGCGACCGCGATCCGCGTGGTACCGAAGGATGGCGGGCGGGTGGTGATGACCGATCTCGCCGGTCCGATGCCCCATCGCGGCATATATGTGGACGATGCTCGGTACGGGCGCGTGCTGGTTTCGTGGGACGCAGTGGAAACGGTGGTTCTCGGCACCGACGGCGATACTGCGCCGCCCCCTCCCGATTTCGGAGCGTTCACGGGAGGGATCCCACTGTCCGGCACGGTAACGACTCGATCCGGCGAGCGCCTCGCCGGGCGACTCGTGTACGACCTCGACGAAAGCCGGACCATAGAGACGCTCGACGCCCCGTGGGAGGGCGTGGACTACACCATCCCCTTCGGCCTTGTCGCGTCGATCCAGCCAGCCGCCCTCTACGACGAACCCGGAGCGACGGGGGTGACGTTGCGCTCGGGCGAAGTCCTTTCGCTGGAGCCCGAGGGTGACCTGGGACCGCAGGTCGCCGGTGTGCTGATATTCCCGGCCGCAGACGGGGAGGCGACCGCAGGGCGGTCGTCGGGCGGTGCCGCGGACGTGGCCGGGGCGAAGTTCGTGCCGTGGAGCGAGGTGGCGCGAGTAGACTTCGAGCGGGATGGCGCGGCGTCGATGTCCCGGGGCGGGTGACGTCCGCTACTCCACCGCCAGCGTCACTTCAAGCCAGCGCGACGGCTGGACCATGTGCCGCACCCGGATCGGATGCTCCCCGCGGGGCCAGTCCACCACGCCCGCCTGCGCTTCCAGGACGGTATCTCCGGGCATCAACGTGCGTTCGCCGCCCAGTGCGAAGCAGGTCCCCGAGGGATCCGGAAAATCGCGAGCCGTCTCGATGTCCAGTTCGCAGGTCCGGAGCCACGCCGTTCCAGCGGTCTCCCCGACGCGCACGACGCGCGAGGAGATGAGCACGGTGTCCCCTCTGGCCGCTCGGGCCGGCGTGACCGTGACGGTGATCTCGTAGCCGTCGTCCGTCACGAGTCTCGCCTCGGGGACGGCTTCGAGGGGCTCGAGAGGAGATTCGCCGCAGGCGGTGATCAGAGCGGCAGTCGCGGCCGCCAGGCAGACCGCGCCGACCGTGGAGCGGAGAGCGTCGTTCCTCGATCCACGGGCGCGTCTCATACCCCCATCTTCTCCTCGCCCCAGATCGCCTTGTGGATCTGGGTCTGGAAGCGGAGCGGCAGGTCGCTTTCGAGAATCCACCCCGCGAGCGCCTCGAGGTCCACCTCGTTCCACACCGGCGAGACCAGCAGCGCCTTCAGTCGGCCTTCACGCACGTCGGCGTCCAGCCCTCGCTCGCGGATCGTGTCGCACATCCAGTCGAAGTCGGCCCGGTCGGCGACAACGAACTTCACCTCGTCGTGCGGCAGCAGGTGGTCGAGGTTCGACCAGAGATTCTTCTCGACCTCGCCCGATCCGGGGCATTTCAGGTCCATGATGACGTGTGCGCGGGGATCGCGCGCCTCGATCGTCACGGCGCCGGAGGTCTCGATCAGCACCGTGAAGTCCTCGTCGAGCAGCCGCTCGATCAGCGGGAATGCGTTGGGGTGGGCCAGTGGCTCGCCCCCGGTGATCTCCACCAGGGGGGTCCCGATCTCCTTCACCTCCGACACGATCTCGT
>DATFJS010000256.1:0-5292 GCA_035269045.1 Longimicrobiales bacterium
AGTGGGTGATCACGCAGTTCATCGCGATCGGGGCGAACACGATCCTCGCGACGCTCCTCGCCATGGGCTTCCTGCCGGTGTTCGAGGTGTTCACCGGCATCACCACCGATCAGACGCTGCTGGAGTGGGCCGACCCCAATCGCCCTCTGCTCAAGCGACTGTCGATGGAGGCGCCGGGTACATACGCCCACACGATCAACGTCGCGAACCTCGGGGAGGCGGGCGCCACCGCGATCGGCGCCAACGGGCTCCTGTGCCGGGTCGGGCTCTACTACCACGACGTCGGAAAGATGCTGAAGCCGCACTACTTCGTGGAGAATCAGCCCGACGCCCGGAATCCGCACGACAAGCTCCGGCCGGACACCTCGGCCTCCATCGTGAAGGAACACGTCACCGAGGGGCTTCGCCTCGTGAAGGAGGCGAAGGTGCCCGACGCCGTCGCGGCGTTCGTCGGGGAGCACCACGGGACGCAGCGCATCGGGTTCTTCTGGGAGGCGGCGGTCGAGGAGTTCGGGGAGGAGAACCTCGACATCGAGGACTTCACCTATCCTGGACCGAAACCCCGATCGAAGGAGACGGCGATCGCCATGCTGGCCGACTCGGTCGAGTCCGCGACGCGCGCGCTGAAGTCCCCGACGCCGGAGCGAATCCGTTCGCTGATCGACTCCGTCGTGAACTCGAAGATCTCGGCGGGTCAGCTCGACGACGCGCCCGTGACGCTGGCCGAACTCACGATCATCAAGGACCAGTTCTCGAAGGTGCTCGGTGGGGTGTACCACCAGCGAATCGACTACCCCGAGACCCGGCACCTCACGGAGTCGCCGGAGGGTGAGGTGGATGCGGCGGACACGACCGGGGAGCCGTCGGCGAAGCCGGCCGGCGCCGCGGGGGAAGAGACGGGCACCCCCGGGCCGGAGGTCGACACCACGCCGCGGAGCACGGCCGACGTGCCGGTCCGGCGGCGCGGATCTTCGCCGCCGAAGGACGACACCCAGCTGTCGCTCGACGACCCGTCCGAGGCCGCCGAGGGCGAGGGTGCCCCGCCCGACGCTGCGGAGCAGAACGATCGGACCGGGGACGCGCGGACCGGGGACGCGTCGTGATCGACGTGCAGGTCGAGGTGCCGGGGCCGGACCCGGTCGACGGGCCCGAGACGGGTTCGCTCGATGTCTCCGCCTGGCCGGGTCTCGTGCGGGGAGCGGTGCAGGCGACGCTCACGCACGAGGGGGTGGAGGACGCCGAGCTGTCCGTCACCCTCCTGGACGACGGACCGATGCGCGAGCTGAACCGCGAGCACCTCGGTCACGACCGGACCACCGACGTGATCTCCTTCGCGCTCTACCAGCCCGGTGAGCGCGTGCTCGGCGATGTCTACGTGGGATGGCGGCAGGCGATCCGACAGGCCCGCGCCGAGGGCGTGCCCATCGAGGAGGAGATCGCGCGCCTCGCGATCCACGGGACGCTTCACGTGCTCGGGCACGACCATCCGGACGGGGCCGACGCCCGGAGCGGCTCCGAGATGTATCGGCTGCAGGAGACCATCGTGACGGGCCTGAGCTTCGCCCCCGCACCGAATTCCGCGCCCGGCGCGTCGGCGGGAGAGTCCGCATGAGCAACGAGCGGGATGCGACATGGCAGCGGCTCGACGAGCTGCTCGAGCAGGGCCGCATCGACGAACTCGCCGAGGTCGTTCAGGATCTGGATCTGCACGCATCCGACGTCGCCGATCTCATCGAGGATCTCGACGAGGCCGCCCAGCTCGCCTTCATCCGTGCGCTGCCGCCCGAGGTCGCTTCCGAGGCGATCACCGAGATGGCGGAGGGCGAGGAGGCGGGCGACCTGCTGGCGGCCCTCGACCCCGAGCGTGGTGCCGCGCTGATCCACGAGCTGGCGGACGACGACGCCGCCGACCTGATCCAGGAACTCGAACCGGAGGAGGCGGCACGGATCCTGGCCGCGCTTCCGCGTAAGGAAGCGGTCGACCTGCGCGGGCTTCTCCTCTATGACGAGGAAACGGCCGGTGGTCTGATGACCACCGAACTGGTGGCGATCCAGGGTGACCTGACCGCAGCGCAGGCGATCGAGGCGGTCCGCACACAGGGGCGTGAGGTCGAGGACTTCTACGCGGTCTTCGTGGTCGACGACGACAACCGTCTGATCGGGGCGGTTCCGCTGGACGACCTCATCATCGCCGACACCGAGGCTCGGGTGGCCGATCTGGCGCTGGACGTGCCCGCCACGGTCCTGCCGGACGTCGATCAGGAGGAGGTCGGGAAGATGCTCTCCCGCTACAACCTCGTCTCGATGCCGGTCGTGAACGAGTTCGGGGTGCTGCTCGGCCGCATCACCTTCGACGACGTCATCGACGTGATGGAGGTCGAGCAGACGGAGGACATCCTGCGGCTCGCGGGTGTCTCGGACACGGAGGAGATCCGCGCCGAGTGGCGGGACGCCGTACGGAGTCGTCTTCCCTGGCTCACCCTCAACCTGTTCACCATCGCGATCGCGTCCTCGGTGGCGCTCTTCTTCGAGGCCACCATCGCGGAGTTCGTCTGGCTCGCGGCACTGATGCCGATCATCGCGGGGATGGGCGGAAACTCGGGCACGCAGGCGCTCGCGGTGACCGTCCGCCGCATCGCGATCGCCTCGTCCGATCTGGAACGCCGTTCCGACGCGGTGGGCAAGGAACTCGTGATCGGACTCGTCAACGGCATCGTACTCGGCCTGATCGCCGCGCTGGCCATCCTCGGAATCGCCGCCGTTCGCCCCGAAATTCCGCGGATGTTGTCGGTGGTGGTCCTGCTCGCGCTCTGGGGCAACATCCTCGTGGCCGGCACACTGGGCGCCTTCGTGCCGACTCTGCTCGACCGGCTCGGCATCGATCCCGCCGTCGCGTCGTCCGTCTTCCTGACGACCATCACCGATCTGGTCGGGTTCGCGCTGCTGCTCGGGCTCGCCACCGCGATGCTGCTGTAGCCGTGAAGCGTGTACTGAGGTTCTGGCGGGTGCTGGTCGCGCTCACTCCCTTCGTCTTCGCCTTCCTCAGGGATCGGCGCCGCTTCATCCTGCTGGGTGCGCGCGTCCGACGGTCGGCGGAGCATCATCAGCGGCGTGCGGACCGGCTGGCGTCCGCGCTCGCGAAGCTGGGTCCGACGTTCATCAAGCTCGCCCAGCTCCTGTCGGCCCGCGCCGACATCTTCCCGGAGCCCTACCTCTCCGCCATCGGGACGCTTCAGGACCAGGTGCCGCCGGCGGACACGGACCGCGTGATCGAGACGGTGGCGGCGGAGCTGGGGGCGCCGATCGAGGAGGCCTTCGACGAGTTCGACCGCGAGCCGATCGCCGCGGCCTCCCTCGGACAGGTGCACCGTGCGTCGTGGCGCGGTCGGGAAGTCGTCGTGAAGGTGCTGCGCCCCGGCGTCGAGGAGATGGTCGCCCTCGACCTCGACATCTCGTTCCGGATCCTCTTCTGGCTGAACATCCTCTTCCCGAATCACCATGTCCGCGCCCTCACCGGCGTGGTGCGCGAGTTCAGCGCGAAGGTGCGCGAGGAGATGGACTTCCGGATGGAGGCGGAGAACATGGACCGCTTCCGCCGGACGTTCGCGAGCGACCGCAGCGTGCGCGTTCCGAGCGTCTACAAGGAGCTGACCCGCCGCCGCGTCCTCGTGATGGAGTACTGCCGCGGCACCAAGATCGACCGCCTCCAGGAGCACTTCGCGAGCGGCCGGCTGTCCTTCGACAGCCTGATGGAGTCGCTCACCTCGCTCTATCTGCGGATGATGATGGTGGACGGCTTCCTCCACGCCGACCCGCACCCCGGCAACATCCTGGTGCAGGACGACGGACAGATCGTGCTGCTGGACTGGGGCATGGTGGTCGAGGTGCCGCGCTACACCCGCGAGACGGTGCTGAACGTGGCGCTCGCGGTCGGGCGGGAAGACCTCGACGGAATCATCAACGGGATGTACCGGCTCGGCATGATCTCGCCGGACGTCTCCCGGGGAGAGATCCGTGAGGCGGCGAAGGAGATCCTGAAGATCATCGAGCGGGCGCAGACCACGAGCGCGGAGCGTGTCCAGGAGCTCGTCCAGCAGATCTTCGACACCTTCTACACCTGGCCACTGATCCTTCCGCAGGAACTCGTCTACTTCTTCCGCGCGGCGGCCCTGCTCGAGGGTATCGGCTTCCGGTACGACGAACGGTTCAACGGACTCCACTTCATCCGGACCGTGATCCGCCGACACCGCGGAGAGATCCTCAAGACGACGGGTCAGGAAGCCACGCAGATCGCGAAGAACATCTTCGACGAGGCGTCGACGACGCTGCGGTCGGTGCGCGATCTCGTGGGCCGCGCCGAGCGGGAAGAACTGCGGGTACGGGTGCACCCCGCCGACGCGCGGGGGCAGGAACGGTTCGTGGCTCTGCAGGCACGACGCGTTCTCCTCTCGATCTTCGCGACCGCGCTCGCGCTCATCACCTCGATTCTCTTCATCAGCATCCGCAGCTGGTGGATGCTGGGGATCGGCATGGGCTTCAGCCTGCTGATGTTCATCTTCGTGCTCTTCATCCCCACGCATCTCCTGGAGAATCCGCTGCGACACGCCCGCGGGGTCAGGTCCGGAGAGTGGCGGCAGGGCCGATGATCCCGACCCCCCGCGCCTGCCGCGCACCCGCCGGAGGTGCCGGATGCCGCTGAGGCTCGTCGAGGCGCGGCTGCCGGAGACGCCGGACAAGGCCGAGGACTTGCTCGGAGAGGTGAAGGTCGTCGACTCGTGGCTGGTGCCGATGGACGACGGCACCGCGTCGCTCCGGGTACTGGTCCACACCGAGCGTACCGAGGCGCTGGCCGACCAGCTTCGCGAGCGGTACGGCGAGTCCGATCTGCGCATCGTCATGCTGGCGGTCGAGGCGACGATTCCCAAGGTCGAGGAGGAGGAGGAGGAGGAGGTCGACGAGAGGGACGAACTCGCGACTCCGGGGAGGATCAGTCGGGAGGAGCTGTATCAGGATGTCGAGCAGGCGACCCGGCTGACGCCCGTCTACGTCGCGATGGTATTCCTCTCGACGGTGGTGGCCGCCGTGGGGCTGATCCGGGGGGACGTCGCGATCGTGATCGGCGCGATGGTCATCGCACCGCTCCTCGGGCCGAACATGGGGCTGGCCCTGGCGGCCACGCTCGGCGAGCTGTCGCTGGCGCGCACGTCTCTCCGCACCATTGGAGTGGGTCTGCTGATCGCGGGTGCGACGTCGATTCTGATCGGCGTGGCCATGGACGTGGATCCGACCGTT
>DATFJS010000257.1:0-2026 GCA_035269045.1 Longimicrobiales bacterium
CGCGGTCCAGTCCTCGTCGCTCGCCGTGCGGGGCCTGGCGACCGGAAGCCTGGCTCCGCGCCAGCTCTCCGCCGTCGCCTGGCGCGAGCTGCGGGTCTCCGTGGGAATGGGACTCGCTCTCGGCGCGCTGCTCGGCCTCGCAGCCTTCATCAGCTCCGGCGGTGACCACCGGCTGGCGGGACTCCTCTTCGTGGTCCTGGTCCTCGTGCTCGTGGCGGCGGCGATCGGGGGAACCCTCATGCCCCTCGCTCTCGAGAAGCTGGGCGTGGACCCCGCGATGGCCATGGGCCCCTTCGTGACGACCCTGACCGATCTCGCCGCCCTCGCCATCTACATGGGGATCGCTTCCCTGGTCATCGGCTGACGTCCCGACCGCTCGCCGCCCTCGCGCGCATCGCGCTCGCACCCGTCCTGCATGGCGATGCGAGAGGCGCTCCGAGTGCCCCAGCCGTTGAAGATTCTGCAATGCCTCCTCTCGATTCCGCGTCGGCTTGGAGCTCCGAGGGAACGCGCTGGCCTTCCACTCTCGCCTGCCCCCCTGGCATACCGGTTGCAGTCCTTCGCGGAGCAAGACGATGGACGGGCGATCGGATTCCCCGAGCGGGACGCGCCTACGCCATCGAGCAACCGCTGAGCGAGCGAGCGGGCTCATTGCCGACGGGCCCGACGGGTCCGAGCCCGCTCATCACTCGAGCTGCTGACTCGAAGGAGTACACCCGATGAAATCCTGGAGCCCGACGACATTCCTTGGATCTCTCTCTTCTTCTCCCTTCACGTCTTCCTTCACGTTGGCCGGGCTGGTCTTCCTCGCGCTCGTCCTCGCGAGCCCGTCCGTCTTCGCGAAGACGAATCCCTACGAGAAGCCCGACGACACCTGGATCAGCATCAGCGGCAAGGTCAAGGCCGTGACACGCGACGCCTTCACCCTCGACTACGGAGACGGTCTCGTCACGGTCGAGATGGACGACGGGGATCGCGACGCCGATGGCTACAAGCTCGTCGAGGGTGACAAGGTCACCGTGCACGGCAAGATCGACGACGATCTCTACGAGACGACGACCATCGAGGCCAGCAGCGTCTTCGTCGAGAAGCTGGGCACCTATTTCTACGCGAGCGCCGTCGACGAGGAGGACTTCTACTTCGTCACGACCACCGTGCCGGTCGTCGCGACCTCCACCGTGCTGCAGGGCTCCGTCACGGAGGTCGGCAAGGAGGAGTTCAAGCTGAACACCGGCCCTCGCACCATCACGGTCGAGGTCGAGGAGATGGCCTACAACCCGCTCGACGACGAGGGCTATCACAAGGTCGAGAAGGGCGACATCGTCCGCGTGACCGGGTCGGTCGATGACGACTTCTTCGAGGGCCGTGAGTTCGTGGCCAGCTCCGTGATCACGCTCTCCGATTGAGTCCGCGCGGAGCGCCAGGGAGCGGGCCGTGAATCGCGACGACCGGACGGAGGTCGCGTCTTCGATCCTCGAGGTCGGCCATAACTGCTGGCGGCGGGAGCCCGCCGGGCGGGCCGCCTTTCTCGTCGACGGCGCGGCATACTTCGACGCCGTCGCCTCGGCGATCGAGCAGGCTCGTCATCAGGTCCTGATCATCGGCTGGGACGTCCACAGTCGGGTCCACCTGCGTCGGGATCCGGACGGCTCCGGACGGGACGCCCTGGCGGACCTGCTCGATCGCTGCGTCCGACGACGACCGGAGCTGCACGTGCACGTGCTGGCCTGGGACTTCGCGATGATCTACGCGATGGAGCGCGAGACGTTGCCGCTCCTCCGTTTCGGCCTGAGAACCCATCGACGGGTGCATTTCCATCTGGACGATCGGCATCCGGTCGGTGGCTCCCACCACCAGAAGATCGTGGTCGTGGACGATGCCATCGCCTTCTGCGGGGGACTCGACCTGACCGCCGGCCGCTGGGACACGCCGGAGCACAGGCCGGACGACCCCCGTCGTCGACTCCCGGCAGGCACCTCCTACGGGCCCTTTCACGACGTGCAGGCCGCCGTCGACGGCGGCCTGC
>DATFJS010000258.1:0-7089 GCA_035269045.1 Longimicrobiales bacterium
CGCGGAAGTTCGCACTCTTCGCGGCGGCCTTCGTTGCGCTGGGCTCGCCACTGTGGTCCGTCTCGGCCGATGCTCTGTGGACCCACGGCGCGACCCATGCTCTTCTCGCCGGTATGCTTCTGGCTATAGCGACGCAGCGAATGGGCGCAGCAGCAGTGTTTGGAGGGCTGTCGATTCTCTTTAGACCCCACCTGGTTGTCCCAGTACTCGTGATCGGCGCCTTTCAGAAAGACTGGCGTTCGAGGCTGGCGATCTCGGCGGGCGCGCTTTTCGGCGTCGCGGTGTTGGCCGGATACTCGATGTGGATCTTCGGTCAGCCACTGCCCGCGGCGGGGTATCCCGTGGGCCAGGTGGTACAGGGCATGCCCTTACAGTCTCCTTCGGCATTCGCGGCGAATGTTGTGGATTGGCTGTTCGATCCGAAACGTGGCGTCCTGATCATGGTGCCCGCAGTACTGCTTGCGATTCCGAAGCTGAGGCCCGCGTGGACGGCGGCGCCGGGATGGGTGCGAGTGGGAGCCGTGGCCGGGGTCGCATACGCGTTCGCTCAGATCGGCCTGATCCGCGCGAGCGGCGGAAACTACTTCTTTGGCCACCGGACGACCATTGAAGCACTCGTGTTGGCCTCACCCCTGATGGTGCTGTCGATCAACGAGTGGACGCGTGAACTTCGTTCGCCGGGTCGAGTGCTGCTTCTCGTCGTCCTCGGGTATTCGTTGCTGGTTCACGCTTACGGTGCAATGGTGGGAGTGCCGCCAGGGTTGAAGGAGGTATTGATGGAGGAACAGCAGGAGGTCAGAGACATGTTACAGGACGGTGCCCCCGGTAGGTGACGACACATCGTGACCGCGCCGCCAGGTCACCTTGTTTCGACCTCAGAACCGCTCCGGCCCCTCCGGCGCATTCGCCAGCACGACCTCGATCCGCTCCAGCACATCCGGCGTCAGCTGGTCGACCACCTCGAGCGCGTCGAGGTTCTCCTCCAGCTGCTCCACCCGGGACGCCCCGAGGATGACCGTGCTCACGTTCGGATTCGTGACACACCAGGCGATGGCGAGCTGCGCGAGTTCGCACCCGAGCTCCTCCGCGATCGGCTCCAGCTCGCGCGCCTTGGCGATCATCTCCCGGCCCTCGGCGCTCTCGAACTTCTCGCGCAGCCACTCGTAGCCGTCGACGGTCGCGCGTGAGCCCTCGGGGATCCCGTCCCGGTACTTGCCGGTGAGGATCCCGCTGGCGAGTGGTGACCAGATCGTGGTTCCGAGCCCGATGGTCTCGTACAGCGGCGCGAACTCCGCCTCGACCTTCTCGCGGTGCAGCATGTTGTACTGCGGCTGCTCCATGGTCGGGCCGTGGAGGTTGTTGGCGCGTGCGACGCCGGCGGCCTCGGTGATCTGCTGCGCGTTCCACTCGCTGGTGCCCCAGTAGAGCACCTTCCCGGCACGGATCAGCTGATCCATGGTGAAGACGACTTCCTCGACGGGCGTGTCGACGTCCGGCCGGTGGCAGAAGTAGAGGTCGAGGTAGTCGACCTGGAGGCGTCGGAGCGCGGCGTCGCAGCAGTCGCGCACGTGCTTGCGATGGAGGCCTCGCTGGGTCGGCCTGTCTCCGCCCCAGAAGACCTTGCTCGAGACGATGAAGGAGTCGCGCGACCAGCCCTCCTTCCGCAGAATCTCGCCCATGAGGCGTTCGCTCTCCCCGTCCGCGTAGGCCTCGGCATTGTCGAAGAAGTTCACGCCCCGCTCGTATGCCAGGCGCATGCATGCCCGCGCGTCGTCGAGGTCCATCTGGTTGCCGAAGGTGACCCAGCTGCCGAGGGAGAGTGCGCTGACGGGAAGGCCGGAGCGGCCGAGGCGGCGGTAGGGCATGTCCATGGGGAGGACCTCGGGGGTTCACGTCGAATGAAGGGTGTGGCTGCGTGGGTGCAGCCGGACGGGGCTGCATCCATGAGGGAGGGTGGGGTGGCGGTCGAAGGCGACGCAAGACGGCTGTGGTTGCACGAGCGGATCGGGGCGGCGTACCACTCGGAAGGGTCGACCACGCCATCCGGCGCCAGAAGCACGGCGGCCCGCGACACGTATTCCCCGTGATGACCCACATGGCCCCCACCCCCTCGCGCAGCGTCGCCTCCGACCAGGGCCGCGAGCTCGTCGCGCACTGGTTCGTCGCGCTCGTGATGAACGGCATGTTCGGGGGCGTGGCGGTGGGCATCCTGATCGGGGAGGTCCGGACCGAGCCGGCCCTCGAGTGGCTCCTGCTGGGGATCGCGGCGCTCGGGCCCCTTCTCCTGGTTCACGCGGTCGTCGCGACGGTCCGCTGGCTCCGCTTCCGTGGCGTCGTGCTGGAGCTCGATCCGGTGCCGGGAAGTCTCGGCGGGGAGGTGGGTGGACGCATCCTGCTTCCTCTCCGGAGGCTCCGCGCCGAGCAGTGCAGCGTGAGTCTGTCGTGCATTCGCGTCCGGGAGGGGTCGGATTCGACGTTCGAGTCCACCGTCTGGAGCGTCGAGCGACGGCCGTGGCTGGCGTATGGACGGGGCGGTATGGAGGTGGCCTTCGCCTTCGCGCCGCCGGCCGATCTGCCGCCCTCCAGCGCGGACGGCAGCGTGACCTGGGTGGTGCGCCTCGTCGCGGACGTGCCGGGGATCGACCTCGACCTGACCTTTCCGGTCGAGGTGGCCGAGACACCCGAGCCGCTCCACTCCTCGGTCGATCTTCTTCCCGCGTCGGAGCCCACGTCATGGGGCGGCCGCGACGCCCGGCTCGGCCCGGGCATTCGCGTGGACCGCACGGGCGGAGCGCTCGTCTTCCGCTACGGAGTGCGGCGATCGCTCTCGATGGGAATCGCCCTCGGCGTCTTCGGCGCCCTGTGCCTCGGCTCGGGGACCTTCATCTTCCGCACCACCTTCCGGGGCGGGTACGGCCTGTTCGAGCTGGTCTTCTCGGGGATGGGGCTCCTGTTTCTGCTCGTCTTCGGTCTCGTCGGACTCGCGCTCTCCCTGATCGCGCTCAACCTGATCTTCACGACCCGGCGAATCGAGGTGACGGCGCGCGGCTTCGCGGTCCGATGGCGCTTCCTCCTCCTGACGTCCGGGAAGGAGATCTCGATCGACGAGGTGGATCGGATCGCGGCCCGCGTCATGGGGCAGTCGGGGCAGGGTGCGAGGGCCTCGGTCCGCTACGAGATCAAGGCGCACCTGAAGACCGGTGGCTCCGTGATTCTCGGGGACGGGATTCGCGGGCCGGCTCACCTCGACCGGATCATCCGGCTGATCGAGGCGGAGACGGGAACGAGGGTGGAGGTCGAGCACCGCCCCCCACTACACGCCGGAATTCCGCAGACGTAGATTTCCATCGCCATTAGGCATTCGGGGCGTGGACTCGCGCCCGCTTTCTGCTGTGGAGTCACAGTGAACAACCGTATCGCCCGTTGGATCGCGCCGATCCTCTGGGCACCCCTGCTGGTCCTCGTCGCTGCCTGTGGTGACGAGAGCCCGACCGGCCCGAGCAGCACCGTCACCGGCACCTGGTCCCTTACCGCCGTCAACGGCGGTGCCCTCCCGCTCGCGCTCATCGACGTCGGCGGCATCCGGCTGGAGGTCGTCTCCGGATCCGTCGCCCTCCGGACCGGGAATCGGTTCGCCTCCCGGATCACGTCGAGAGAGACGGTGGACGGCGTCACGAGCATCGTGAACAACGACGTCCTCGGGCGGTTCGTGATCTCCGGCAGCACGCTCCGCGTGACCCTGTCGGGGGAGACCACGGCGACCTTCACGGCGACGCTCTCGGACGGCAACACCCGCATCACCTTCGTCGACGATGGCGTGACGTACCTGTTCCAGCGGAGTGGGACGGCCCCTCCGGACGAAGGCTCGTAACGAACCGGTTCGATGAACCGGTTCGGGTCCCCGTGTCCGAGGTTCCGACGCGGACACGGGGCCCGGGCCGGACTGGACAGACCGGGCCCACTCGTCGCAGGGTGAGGTGCGCTGGAGCTTGCCAGGAGGGAACATGCAGCAGGACGAGAGTGGGAAGGCGGGTGAGCCCGTCGGGAAGTCGGTGATGGACGCGGAGCACGAGATGCTCCACGGCCTGCTCGACGAACTGAAGGCCGAGCTGGAGTCGGGGGGCGAGCGGGTCGGCGAACTGGTCGATCGTTTCGACACGGCCGCCCACGCCCATTTCCTGGAGGAGCAGTCGCTGATGCGGCTGCACGCGTATCCGGGCTACGAGGCGCACCAGAACGAGCACGACGAGCTCATCGAGGAGCTGCGTCGCCTGACGGCCCGGATCGAAGGCGGGGAGGCCGTGGATGCCGCGCGCCTCGCGCGGGAGCTCGACACCTGGTTCACCGTCCACATGAAGACGACGGACGCGGCGCTGGAGGAGTATCTGCGGCGCGAGGGGATACGTCCGGGGACGCCGGACAGGAAGACGTCGGACTGAAGGATGCGTGCGAAATCCAGGGTCCGTGACGCATCCGACGGGCCCTGCCGCTCCTGTCGGTCAGCGGCACGTCGGTAATGGAAGCGGGTATCCTCTTCCCGAAACCGACCCCTACTTCAGGCCGGAGACCCGGATCGAGCGCAGTTCCGACGATCTCGACCTCATGAGTCGCCCCGCACGCTGGGGGCTTCTCCCACTCTTCATGCTCCTCCTTCCCGCTCTCGCGTACCTCGTCGTGCGCCCGCCGATCAGCGCTGACCCGGAGATCCTGGTACCGTGGACCGCGTTCGCGATCATCGGACTCGGTTCGGGGATTCTCGTCCTGAGACGAACGCCCGACGTCTCTGGTATCAGATCGGCGCTGGTGATGACGCTCGCGTACCTGATCGGCTGCGTCGTGGCCATCGTCGCGACGTTCGTGGCGGCCCAGGCGCTCGTGGCGATTCCGGCGATCGCGGAGCAGAGTTCGGTCGTCCAGTGGAGCGCCATGGGCGTCGCCGCGACGCTCGCGGGCCTCCTGACCTTCGCCGCCGCCATTCGCCTGGGAGCGCCCGGGACCTGACTGGGGGGGGCGCTCGACCCCGATCGTCCGCGTCCCGGCGGTTCCCGGGCCGGGCCGCAGAGTCGGGGAGCGCGGACGGCAAGCTTTCCTGACGAGCCGCCGGAGCGCACGTTGCACCTGTTGCGCCCCTTCGCCCTCCACGGCGCCCATGGCCGACCGCACCAGATCCATCTCAGACGACCTCAGAGCCGCGTACGACGGGCTTCCGCACCCGGCGGTGATTCTCGGTCGGGACGGTCGTGCGAGATATGCGAACCCCCGCACCCGCGACCTTGCACCGGAGACGCAGGGGTGGGTGATGGACGACGGACTCCCCTGGCAGGAGTTGCTCGGGCGTTCCGACGCCGCCTTCGAAGGGGCTCTCGACCAGGTCGTGTCGGGGCGCGCCACGCGGATCGAGCTGCCTCTGCTGACGGTCGGTGGCTCGCGGTATCGGGTGCGGCTGTGGCGGTCGGGGGATGGGTGGGTCCACGGATTCTTCCTGCCGGTGGGCCCCGAGGAGTCGGACGAGGGTCGCCGTGCGCGCGGGGAGGCGGCGCTGCTCGAGGTGATTCCGGATTTCCCGCACGCCGCCTGCTACGTGTTCGACGACCGCCTCCGCTACATCGCGGCCTGGGGACGCGATGCGGGGAAGGGCCCCGGCGGTCGGGTGGACCTGGTGGGGAAGACCCTCGAGGAGGCGTGGCCGGACGGGGTGGTCGGACAGCTCGCCGCCCCCTACATGCGCGCGCTTTCGGGTCGGGAGTCCGACTTCGTCGTGCGTCGGGAAGGCCGCGTGGAGCAGCACTGGACCGCGGGAACCGGGGATCACGACGGAACGGGCGCGTGCGGGGTCGCGCTCGTCTGGGACATCACCGAGCGCGTCACCACGGAGGAGTCACTCCGACTGGTCGGTGATTCGATCGAGGCGCTTCCGCTCGGCGTGACCATCGGGTCGTCGGACCGGGAGGCGTCGATCATGTACGCCAATCAGGGGTTCGCCGAGCTGTCCGGGTACGCCGCGGACGAGATCGTCGGACTCGGCTCGACGTTCATGTTCGGGGACGACGCCGACCAGGCGGCGCGGAACCGCATCGCCGGCGCGATTCGCGACGGGTCCGGGGCACAGGAGGTTCTGCTGGCGACCCGGGCCGACGGATCCAGCTTCTGGGACCGTGTGACGGTGAGCCCCATCGGCGACGCGACCGACGAGACCGCACGGTTCGTCGCGGTGCACGAAGACGTATCGGCCCATCGGCGGACCGGGAAGGAGCTCGAAGAGCGTCGTCGTCTGGGTGCACTGGGCCAGCTCGCCGGCGGGATCGCGCACGACATGCGCAACGTGCTCGCCGGCTCGGGTCTCGCGATCGAAGTCCTGGTCGAGAATCACGATCTGCCGGAGCCGGTCCTGGCCGAACTCAGGAATATCCACGACCGGCTGTCCCGCGGCACGTCCATCACCGACCGTCTGCTGTCGTTCGCGCGCGATCACACCTTCGAGCGCGAGCCCGTCGATCTGGACCGGTTCGTGGAGAGTCGCGTGGATCTGCTCCGCAGCCTCCTGGACGATTCGATCGAGATCCACTTCGACGCACCGGACGAACCCGCCTGGATCGTCGGGAACGAGGGGCAGCTCGATCAGGCACTGATCAATCTGGCGAAGAACGCGGCGCAGGCGATGCGGGAGGGCGGGTTGATCGACATCTCGGTGCGCACCGGCGTACCCACCGACGCCCTCGAGGTCGCGCCCCCCGCACGGGAGGAGGACGGGGCGCATCGGTGGGTGCTCGTCCGGGTGCGCGATTACGGGGTCGGGATGTCCGAGGATGTCAGGCGCCGTGCCTTCGAGCCCTTCTTCACCACCCGCGCGGAGAGTGGTGCGAGCGGTCTCGGGCTGGCTTCCGTGTACGGCGTGGTGAAGGAACTGGGCGGCGTCTGCTGGATTCAGTCGAGGGAGGGGTCGGGCTGCACCGTGTCGCTCGCGTTCCCCCAGGTCTCCCATGAACCGCCTGCGAAGCCCGCGGAGTCGGACGGGGATCCGGAGCAGCGGTTCGACGGCATCCGAATCCTGCTGGCGGACGACGACCGGACGATCCGGCTCGCGTTCAC
>DATFJS010000259.1:0-2139 GCA_035269045.1 Longimicrobiales bacterium
ACGCCAACACCCACTGGGCGTACCCGGCCAGCGCGGAGACCGATGCGATCCTCGAGGAGGCGAAGCGCGCGCTGGCGGCGTTTCTCGGGGGTGAGCCGGAGGAGATCGCATTCGGGGCGAACATGACGTCGCTCGTCTACCACTTCACCCGCGCCCTCGCTCCCGGTCTCCGGGCGGGCGACGAGATCGTGACGACCCGACTCGACCATCAGGCGAACATCGCTCCGTGGCACCGGCTCGCCGGCGAGACGGGGGCGACGGTTCGCGCCGTGCCCTTCGATCCGGCGACGGGGCAGCTCCACATGGATGCCTTCGCGGACGCGGTCGGACCCCGGACGCGGTGGATCGCGGTCGGCGCGGCCTCCAACGCACTGGGCACGATCAACGACGTGGCCGCGGTCCGCGCGCTCGCCGACGAGGTGGGCGCCCGGGTGCTGGTGGATGCCGTGCACTACGCCGCGCACCATCGAATCGACGCGGTGGCCATGGGCGCCGACGTGGTCGCCTGCTCCCCGTACAAGTTCTACGGCCCGCACATGGGCGCGCTCCGGGTTTCCGCGGAGGTACTGGCCGAGATCGATCCGCCGAGGCTTCCGTGCGCGGGCAGTCACGGTGCGGAGATTCTCGAGACCGGCACGCTCAGCCACGAGGGAATCGCGGGGTCGGCCGCCGCGGTGGAGTTCATCGCGGGTCTGGGCGGTACCGAAGGAGACCTTCCCCATCGGCTCGACGTGGCCTTCGATCTGCTCGAGCGGCGGGGTGCGGAGGTCGCGGCGCGCATGGGCGACGGGCTGGCGTCACTCGACGGGGTGGAGATGTTCGGGCCTCCGTCGGACGGCCGCCGGACCACGACCTTCGGGTTCACCGTGCGGGGCCGGGACAGCGAGGAGGTCACTCGGATCCTCGCGGACGAGTACGGCGTCTTCACCTCGCACGGCGACTTCTACGCGACCACGGTGATCGAGGACCTGCCCGTGGGCCCGGACGGACTCGTTCGGGCGGGGGCCGCCTGCTTCACGACCGACGAGGAGATCGATCGCCTCGTGGCGGGGGTCGAGGCGCTGGTCCGCTGATCGGCCGGAGCGGTTCGGCCGGCGGCGGGACGAGTTCGGCCATCGGCGGGAGCGGTTCGGCGCTCACCCGTCCCGCTTCGGCGACGCTCCCGGGATGAGCGACGGGTGGGCGAGGATCTCCATGGGCAGGCCTTCCTCGTCGAGCTGAGGCCGCGACGGCAGCGGGAGGGCCCCCGCGCCTCCGAGCGCGAGGAGCGCGAGCGCGTCCGCCACGTCGTCCGGTGCGATCCCGGCATGCCGCGCGGCCCACCGGGTCGCATGTGATTCGACGCCCGCCCAGACGGCCTCCAGGCTCATCCACCGCTCCGCGAGGCCCTCTGCGTCCTTCTTCGGCGCCGGCATCGGCGTACCGCCGTTCAACCACGTGAAGGCGAGTTCCGGATGGCTCTCGCGCAGGCGTCCGCGCAGCCTCTCGCCGTCGACAAGGACGCGGTCGACCTCCCGGATCTTCGGGACCAGCCCCCAGCTCTGCCGGGGAAGGCCACGCCCCGTGGCGTCTCGATTCACCCTGTTCGCCTCGGCCCACCCGGACGCGGCCAGCGCCGCACGCGACGGTGCCGGAAACACGGAGGAGCGCCTCGGTCCAAGGAGGCGACGCGCCTCTCGATCACAGGTCCGGGTCGGATGATCCCCCCCGGGCAGTCCCACCGGAATGTCCACGAGAGCTCCGTGGTGCGCGATCTCGTCGGCGAGGATCGCGAGATCGGACACCAGCGTCAGTTCGGGATGACGCCCGCCCCCGGACGCGACCACCCATCCGGCCCGGGCCCCGTCCACCCCGAACCCCGCCCTGAACACCGTCGCCGTCTCGTTCATGCGCGCCGGGTACACGGCGTACCGGATCGAGGTCCCGGATTCCCTGCCGCCTCTGGCCTGCCACGCCCCGCGCCCGCACCATGGAGCCCATGAACACCATCGAACCCCCCCGTGCCGTCGTGACCGGCGCCAACTCCGGCGTCGGATTCCACACCACCCGCCACCTGGTCGAGTACGGCTGGCAGGTGGTCATGGTCTGTCGATCCAGCGAGCGGGGCACGGAAGCCCGGGACGCCATCCGCGAGGAGTA
>DATFJS010000260.1:0-8357 GCA_035269045.1 Longimicrobiales bacterium
GTGAGGTCCGACTCGCCGCGGTCGACGTTGACCGCGACCGACACCGGTCGAAGGTCGTCCCGGCCGGGTGGGCGGATCTCGTAGAACCCCGCCTCGGAGAGCTCGAGGAAGTGCGAGGACTCACCGGCCGTGAGGTCCGACGACGACCCGGACGGGGCCAGCACGACGCGCTCCTCGGAGGCGGAGATCGCCTCGGCGATGGCGCCGAGGCCGGCCGACTCCATCGCCCGGGCGTCGGTCACGTCGACGATCTGACCCGCGGTGAACGATTCGAAGGCGTCCGTCGCACCGGAGGCGTACCGGACCAGCTCGTGCACGAAGGGCAGGAAGACCGGCTGAAGCGCGAGGTCCGTCCACGTCGCGTCCAGGGTCGACGCCCAGACCAGCACACGGCCGTCGCCCGTACGTCGCTCGGCGAGGGCGGGGGAGCCGTCGTCGAAGCGCGCCAGAATCGCTACGGAGTCGGAGGCCTGAACGTCGTAGGCCCGCGCACGGTAGAAGCGTGCGGCGGAGAAGTCGCCCTGACGGGGGCCCCGGAAGACCTCGAAGATCGGGTGCTCGTACTCGACGCTCGCGAGACGTTCTCCGCGACCGTCACGGTCTTCGGTACCGCCGAGCGCACCGGGGAAGAGGGTCTCGCCCCCGATCCCCCAGCTGCCGCGCTCCCCCGCGATGAGCACGAGGCCGCCCCCCTCCTCGACCCAGGTCCGCACCCGGTCCATCTCCGCCGACCCCAGCGGTCGGTCCACGAGCAGGAGCACGTCGGTTTCGTCCAGCGCGTCGCCCGTGGGCACTGCACCGCTCGATACCACGACGTCGAACTCTCCGGCCTCGGTGATCCCGAGCGCGCGCTCGACGTAGAAGGCCGCGTCGGGCGCGCCGGGGGGCACGAGCAGTCGCACGACCTCCGCCCGCCCCGGCGAGAGTACGAAGCGGAGCACGTCGTCCTGCGGCAGGGCGTCGATCGTGATCGAGACCGAGCCCTGCGTCTGGGCGGCACCGATCGTCACCGGATCGAACACGACGCCGTCGGCACCCTCGGGGGGCAGCGTGACCGTGCGGGTCTGCACCGGCTGGCCGTCGAGCGACAGCACCACCTCGACATCGCGCGGCTCCGCGCCACCCGTCCGAACGAGGCGCACGGCGGGGGTGACCCGCTCCCGTCCCTCGACCCGGGCCCGGTTGAGCGCTACGTCCGCGACGGCCGCATTGTCGATGCCGCCCTCGCCGACCACCACCGTGCGGACGTCCGTACCGGCCGGCAGCGTGACGCCCTCCTCCCCGGTCCATCCCTGTGCCTGGAAGTCCGAGACGACGATCAGCTGCTTCGCCGGAAGCTCGGATTCCTCCAGGATCGTCTGTGCGAGCTTGAGGCCCGGGCCGTACGCGGTGCCCTCGTCCGACACCGAGGCGGTATCGATCGCCTGCCGGAGACGGACCGGCTCGGCGGTGGAGCGCGCGATGGCGTCGGCGCCCCGGGCGAACACCACGACGCTGGCTCGATCCAGCGGTCCGAGTCCGGACACGGCCTCCCGCGCCGCCTCCTGCGCCTCGGCCCATCGGTCGCCGAGCGCCATCGACCAGGAGTGGTCGAGCAGGACCACCCGTTCCGTCGGGCCGGTTCCGGCCGCGGTGGCCTCGGCGGTGCGGTCGACGAAGGGACGCGCGAAGGCCGCCACGATCAGGAGGACCGCGAGAGCCCGGAGCGAGAGCAGGAACCAGTGGTGGATCCGTCGCCGGCTCTCGGCGCGGTACGGCACCTTCTCGATGAAGCGGATCGAGGGAAACCGCAGGACCTTCGACTTCCTGCGTCGCGTGAGGTGCACCACGATCGGAACGACGATCGCGGCTGCGCCCAGGAGCGCGAGCGGGACGAGGAATGCGAGGCCCATCGGGTCAGCGCCTCCGCGTGCTGCGCGACCGCAGCGACAGGTACCGGAAGAGGGCGTGATCGAGCGGGGTGGAGGTGTCGACGGGAACGAAGTCGACGCGCTCCTTAACCATCGCCCTGCGCAGCGCCTCGACGTGCTCGCTCACCACCTCGGCATACCCCTCGCGGAGCTTCGTCGGGATGACGGGGACCTGCTCACCGGTCTCGGCGTCCTCGAAGCTGACCGCATCGCCCGACGGCAGTTCGCGCTCTCCGGGATCGAGCAGGTGGAAGACCATCACGTCCTGCTTCCGCGACGTCAGGTAGCGGATCGCCGTCACCACGTCCTCGACGTCCTCGTACAGATCGGACACCAGGAGTACGATGCCCCGCTTCTGGAGGCCGGCCGACACTTCGTACATCGAATTCTTCAGATCGCCCGGCCCCCGGGCCACCGAGCGCTCCAGCGCCATCAGGCTGAGCTCGAGATTCCGGGCCGAGGCGGGCACCCGCTCGATCGGATCGTGGTCGAACGTCACGCACCCCACCCGGTCCCGCTGACGACGAGAGAGGTGCAGCAGGGAGGCGGCGAGGAAGCGCGCGTAGTCGAGCTTGGTGGGTCGCTCGTCGTCCGACGTCCAGTCCATCGAGTCCGACACGTCCACGAGCGCCACGAGGTCGGTGTTCGTCTCGGCCTCGTACTGCTTGATGTAGTAGCGGTCGGTCCGCGCGAAGAGCCGCCAGTCGAGGTGCCGGATGTCGTCGCCGGGGACGTACGGCCGGTGCTGCGCGAAGTCCATCGAGAGCCCCAGATACGGCGCCTTGTGGATGCCGTTCAGGAAGCCGTCGACGACGGTACGCGCGAGCAGCTCGAGGTTTCCGATCCGGCTCAGGACCTTCGGGTCGAGAAACCGCGCGCTGGAGGTGGCCGTACGATCCATGGCAGCCCTACATCCCCGACGCCGGGACCGGCACGTGCTCCAGCAGCATGCCGATGATGTCGGACTGCGTCTTGCCCTCGGACTCCGCGTGGAAGTTGCGGAGGACGCGGTGCCGCAGGACCGGCAGTGCCAGTTCACGCACGTCGTCGAACGTCGGCGTGTAGCGGCCGAGCGTCAGCGCGCGGGCCTTCGCGCCGAGGATCAGGTACTGCGCCGCGCGGACGCTGGCTCCGTAGGCGACCCACTCCTTCACGAAGGGAGCGGCGTCGCCGTTCCTGGAGGGGCGGCTCGCGCGCACCAGATCGACTGCGTACCGCAGGACGGGTTCGGGTGCCGGGACCTCACGGACGAGGCGCTGGAAGGCGAGGAGGTCCGCCGCGTTCACCGCGTGCCTGAACTCCGTCGTGTCGATCCGGGTGGTCTGCCGCACCACCTCGAGTTCCTCGGCCTCCGACAGGTGCTCGATCTGGATCTCGAACATGAACCGGTCGAGCTGTGCCTCGGGCAGGGGGTAGGTGCCCTCGAGTTCGATCGGGTTCTGGGTCGCGAACACGTGGAAGGGAAGCTCGAGCGGGTAGGTGTGACCCTGCACCGACACGTGCTTCTCCTGCATCGCCTCCAGCAGCGCGGCCTGCGTCTTCGGCGGCGTCCGGTTGATCTCGTCGGCCAGCACGATGTTCGCGAAGATCGGGCCGGGCTCGAACTTCATGTGCCGACGTCCGGTCTCCGCATCCTCCTGGATCAGGTCCGTCCCGGTGATGTCCGAGGGCATCAGGTCCGGGGTGAACTGGATCCGCGAGAAGGAGAGGTCGAGGACGTCCGAGACCGTCTTGATCAGAAGGGTCTTGGCGAGGCCGGGTACACCGACGAGGAGCGAGTTGCCGCCGACGAAGAGGGAGAGCAGCACCTGCTCGACCACGGCCTCCTGGCCGATGATCCGCTTCCGGATCTCGGTGAGAATCGCTTCGCGAGCGTCCTTCATCCGGTCCGCGAGTGCGAGATCCAGCTCGCCTCCGCCGGATGATTCGGCCCTCATGCGATTCGTGTCCTGTGTTTCCTCGGTCACACGGTCCCCCTGGTCAGTTGATGTGGCGTCGGTCGATGTGCCGCGTCGCACTCATCGCGTGTGTGCGTACACGACGTAGTTGACCCCGAACTTGAACGCCTCGTTGGAGAGGTCGATCGGATAGAAGCCCGTGCTGAAGGTCTCCCACCATTCGGCGATGTCGTTGTCGTAGTTGAAGATCGCCATGAGGCGACCGGTCGGGTCGTTGTCCTCGAACAGCCCCAGATACACCGGTGACAGGCTGCCGTAGACCGGATGCGTCGGCAGCGCGCGAGGCTCCTCGATCCGAAAGAAGGAGTCGAAGATCGCGTGGTCGTCGGGGACCTCCATGACCTCGAGCTCCGGCGCCACCTGGTTCATGATCCAGAGCAGATTCCGGAGCTGGCCGCCGCGGAAGTCGTCGACGATCAGGAATCCGCCCTTGTCGAGGTACGCGTCGAGGGCGCGGAGCTCCTCCGGTTTCGGATTCCAGTAGCCGATCTCGACCAGATAGACGACCGGGAAGTTGAAGACCTCCGGGTCGTCCATGCGCAGGACCCGATAGCCGTCGGGCCTCACATCCATGTTGGTGACCTCGTCCAGCACCGAGATGATCTCGCGGTCCGCCCGGTCGTAGTCGTGGGCCCACTCCGGCTCGCGGCTGCGGAAGAACCCGCCTCCGCCGCCGGCTTCGTAGCGGATGCGTACGAACTCGTAGCTGCCGTCGTATCCCTCGGGGGCGGTCTGCGAGGCCGACCCGCCGATCGAGCCCGGCTCGGATCCCCGCGTCATCGGCCCGCCCGGCATGGAGACGGGTGCCTGTGCGAAGGTGGTGGCGGCGTCGCGAGCGTCCGCGATGCCGGGCGGGTCGCCGGTGTGCGGCGCCAGGGCGGCCATGGCCATGCCGGTCGTGGCGACGATGCCGAGGGTCGCGATCGCGATCCCGACCCTGGTGGCCCGGCCGATCATGCGGCACCTCGCAGCTCGAGCAGGAGTTCGAGCGCGGCGTCGAAGGTCGGCGCGATCTCGAGCGCGCGCAGTACCTGGGTGCGGGCGTCGTCGAGGTCACCGGCGGCCTGCAGTGCCCGAGCGAGCTGGAAGTGCGCGTCGGCCCGATCGACCGGATCGAGACCCAGGATCGCGCGGCGGGCGCGGACCCACTCGACGGGATCACCCGTCTGCTCGGCGACTTCGGCCCGGCGCGTCTGGAGGTCGAGCTGGAAGGGGAAGACCTCGGCGGCGCGTCGGAGTGCGTCGCGCTCGCCCTCGGCGTCACCCATCTCCCGACGAAGTTCGGCCTCGCGCAGCGGGACTTCCCACGCGGTCTCGCTGAGGTTGCCGAGCCGACGGAGGGCTTCGGCGGCCTCGGCGATCTCGCCGCGGCCCTCGTGGATCGCGGCGAGCCCCCGGAGCGGCCCGTTCGGCTCGGAGAATCCGGGGAAGAGTTCGAGCGCCGCTCTCAGGTGCTCCTCGGCCTCGTCGGGTCGGTCGGCGGCGAGCAGCGTCTGCCCGAGCGCGAGCTGGAATCGGAAGCTGCCGGGACGGGACCCGACCGCCGCCTCCAGAATCCGGATCGCATCTTCGTCGGCCCCGCCTCCGAACACCAGATCGCCACCGGTCGCGTCCTCCATCGCCTCGTCGTCGCTCTCCCCGACCGTCGCTGCGAACTCGCCGGCGAACCGGTCGAGCAGGTAGGCGTCGAAGGCGTCGTCCGCCTCGTCCATGTCCATGCCGAGGAGGTCGTCGACGAGCTGCTCGGTGGTGCGGTCCGCCCGGTAGCCGTCCAGGAAGCCCCGCACCGTTTCGAAGCCCCACTCGTCCTCGATCCAGTCGAAGACGTACGAGGCCTGCAGGTAGGTGAGCTGGATCTGTCCCGGAAAGCTCGGGCGGACCAGCCCCTCGGTGAGGTTGCTGAGCTCGGGCATGCGCCCCGCATCGTACGCCTGGAAGAACGTCACCGACGGCTTGAACCCCCACCGCTCGTCCTCCACCCGCTGCTCACGCATCGCGAGCCCCTCGCTGAACCACCGCGGCACCTCGTGCTCGGTGAGCTCGAGGTGGAAGGTGTGGGCCAGCTCGTGCCAGAGCACCGACCGCCAGTTGAACTCCCCGGGCTGGCGGGCCGACGGAGAGTCCATCGCAAGCGTGGGGCCGAAGCTGACGCCGAGCGCACCCAGTCCCTGCTCGCCGAGAGTCCGGACGGAGAAGTCCTCGCTGCTCGGAAACAGCTCGATCCGCACGGGAGCCGGTGGCTCGTAGCCGTAGCGGGCCACGAGGGCGCTCCATGCCTGCTCGGCGGTCTCCTCGACCAGTGCGCCGAGTAGCGGGACCTCGTCGCTGGGCATCAGGATCTCGAAGTGCTCGGTCTCGAGCGTCGAGAAGTCCGACCACTTGTCCAGGAGGTCGAGCGTATTCTTGAACCACGGGTTGTACGGGTCGCCGGCGAAGCCCGCCTCGACCTCGGCGCGTCCTCGCTCGATCTCTCCCAGGCGCAGCAGGTTCATCCCAAGTCGGCCGCGGGCTTCGTGCAGGTCGGGCTCACGGGCCAGTGCGACCTCGCCGAGCTGGACCGCCTCCCGGTACTTCCGGTGGGAGACGGCGAGTTCGGCCACCTCGGCGTGGAGCCCGCCGTATCGGGGCGCGAACTCGTCGAGGCGATCGACGACGCGTTCGAATCCGGGGATGTCGTCTTCGAGGAAGTGGGTCGCGGCCAGGACGGAAAGGGCCTCGAGGTTGTAGGGGTCGACGTCGAGCGCTTCCTCGGCCGCATCCCGAGCCTCGTCGGTGCCCTCGGCCTCGAGGGTGAGACGAGCGACGAAAGCCCGCGCTTCCGCATGTCGGGGATTGGTCTCCAGCGCGCGCCGCGCGGTCGCCATCGACTCGGGGTTTCCGTCGAAGTGCTGCGTGCGGGCACGGCCCAGAAGCGCGTCGGGGTGCCCGGGGTTCCGGGCGAGGACCTGCGCGTACTCGTCGTACGCGTCCGGCGACTGATACGTGGTGCGGAAGAGGTCGCCGAGCGCGAGGTGCGGTTCGGGCGAAAGCGGATCCAGCGCCGCCGCCTCGTCGTAGGCCCGCAGTGCGTCCTGCATGAGGCCCGAGTTGGTCCGCGCGAGGTGGGTGACCGCACGGGCCACGGCGATCAGCTCCTCCGCCGTGTCCGCCGCGCCGCTGTTGTAGACGTCGATGAAGGAGTCGAAGACCTCGAACGCGTCGTCCCGTGCCTCCGTGTACATGTCCATCTCGGCCAGCCGGAGCCGCGCGAGTGCGGCGTCGGGAGCGTTCGCCGCTACGCTCGATTCGAAGGCCGCTCGCGCGCCCTCCCGGTCTCCGACCTCGAGCAGTACGTCCCCCCGCACGCGGGCCAGCGTCGGATCGGGCGCCGGTCCGCGCCGCCCTCCGACGGCTCGGACCGCCGCATCGTAGTCTCCGGTGAGCAGCAGCGTTTCGGCGCGCAGCTCGAGCAGGGCGGTACGGACGTCACTCCCCTCCGTCGCTTCCAGCACGTCCTCGTACCGGCCGTCCGCGTACGCCTGCCGGACGCTGGTGAGCAGGTCCTGCTGCGCCTGCGCCATGACGCCGGTGGGGAGGAGCAGGGAGAGCCCGAGCGCCAGCGCAGGCGTCAGCGAGGCGAGGACGGGCGCCGGCGACGCGGCCACAGGGGGCGCGGTGTGGATCGGGGTGGAGCGCGTCGGACCAGGCATCACGGGCCACCCCCCGACCGACCCCGCAGCTCCCGATTCTTCAGCGCCAGGTCGACGAGCAGCGACTCGAGTTCGGCGTCGTACTCTTCCTGCGTCATCTCGTCGCGGCGGCTGCGGAGAACGGCCAGCTCGGCCTCGATCTCCGCGATCTCCGCCTCGATTCGCAGGGAGGTGGAGTCCGAGGGCACCGACCGCGCATCGGCGACGGTCGTGCCGGAGCTGAACCGGAAGGTCGCGGCGACCGCGCCGTCGGTGCTTCCCTCGACCGGGATGTCGATCGCCTCGCCGTCGCCGTCGTCGTCGATCTGGGCGTGCTCGGTCGCGAGCAGTCCCTCCTCCTCGTAGTACCGGGCCGTCTCCGAGCGGGCGTAGATGAAGGCCTCGAGCAGCGACAGCCGCCCGTCCTTGTCCAGGTCCGCCGCCCCCCCGCCGAAGGCTTCCGCGAAGTAGCGGCCGAACTGTGTCTCGTTGCGTTCCTGACCGGACCGGGTGGCGGTGATGATCGTGCGCCCGGTGGCCGCGAGCGCCCCTGTGAACGGCCCGCTCGACGAGGCGACGTTGACGACCGCCACGGTGCGTTCCCCCAGCGGCTCGAGGAGCGCATTCCACTCCTCGGCGCTGAGGTCACGGCCGGGAATGTTGAGCGAAGCCTCGTCGTTCCTGAAGGAGCCGTGCCCGATCAGGACGAAGAGGATCCGCGCCGACGGAGCTGCGTCGGCGGCGAGCCGGGCCACCGTTGCCTCGATGTTCTCGCGACGGGATTCGCCGTCCACGCCGGGCATGGCGGGGTCCTCGCCCAG